>NZ_JBQKKM010000088.1:0-9114 GCF_052116745.1 Niallia sp. Sow4_A1
TACAGTTTTTTTGCCCACGCAAAAACACCTCCGAATAATGTCACAATACTTATCTCAAGTATTGCCATTTTGGAGGTGTTTTATATTGTCTCACTATTTTAGGTTAGTCCATCTACCCCAATAAGATTCACTGTTTCTTCCTTTATTTTCACTAGCGCCTGTTCATTTCTTAAGATATACACGCCTGCTTTCCGTAATTTCTCTTCTAAGTCAGAGAATTTTCCTGACCAGGATTCATGATTTCCAGTTACATAATAGGTTGGGGCTATTTGGACAAGCTCTTCCATTAATGTCATGCTTTTCTGTTCATCATAGTCTTTCGAATCAACAAGATCACCTGTGAATGCAATGATATCAGGATTTAAGTTTTTTACTTTCCTTACTAAACGGTTTTGATTTTTTCCAAATTGTTTACTATGTAAATCCGATAGTTGCACTACTTTAATCGAGTCTTTTATTTTTTCAGATGAAAGCTTGAAGGTTGAGGTAGATAGACTATTATTTTGGTAATAGGAAAATAGCATAAGGATACATATGCTTATGCCCACTAGTAACATTCTTTTTTTCATCCTTATTCTCACTCTTTCTTCCAGCTCACCTCAAAACCACCTTGCAATCCATCGCCGGTAATAATGAGCATATAGGTTTCTGTGTTTTTTGCCTCAAAGGTTAAAACGGACTTTTCCTCATTACTCATCCCTATCCTCCGATTCTTTTCATCTATTAAATAATAGCCAAATCCACCGCCATTGCGATTCGTAAAATCAATGTAGATTGTTACCTTTTCTCCTTTTTTCGCTTTAACTGGGATATGATCTTCTCCGTTAAAATAAGAAAAATAGGCTTCATAGGACTGATCGCCTCTGACCGTATTCCATTCTTTTTTTACTGTAAAATCAGGAATCGTTAACAAAAGAAAGAGAATAGGCGTAAAGGCAAATGTCCATTTAAATGCGTTTAGCTTTGCCGCTAATTTAATTCCTATATAGAATAATAACGAGCAAATCAAGCCAATGGTTGCAGCTATTAAAGGGTATACATTCCACACAATCGGTAAAAACAGACAAAGCCCTGCTAAAAGATACAATACAATTTCTAGTTTCGGATAATATTTTGCTATACGATCAATTATCATAGAAACAAGAATCCCCACACCAAAAAAGGCAATCCAAAAGAAGGGATTTTTGATTTCATGGGAAAATAAATATAAATCAAAGCTGGATAAAAACATATAGCAAAAAAAGAGTGTGGCAGCAAACCCAGCTCCTGCTAGCTTTATTAAGACATATCCCATTCCCTTGCGGATATTCTGACTATCTACCATATTTGTTCCTCCCAAAGGATAATTACTACCATTCTATCAAAATAAGGAAATAAATTGTTAAAAACTTGAAAATTATTGAATCATTTAAAATCGATTATTGTTTTTATATGCATTTAACAAATAGATGATTCCTTTTTTCTTAATCCTTCTCGTTTTAAATAATGCCAACTAGGTCATACTTATTTTATGTATCTTTCGGGAGTGAAATTATGACTTGGTTTCCTTATATTTGTTTCCTTGTTACTATAATCATCATATGGTTTATGCCAAAGCATCTTACAAAAGTGGAAATATATGTGACTTGGTTTGTCGTTGGCTTAATTAATTTAAGCTCAGATATTATATTAAGTTTTGTATTCCATCTGTATGAGCTTGGACCAAAAGGCGTGCAATTTACTGTTCATTTTATTGAACTAACACTTGGTGCCACCCATGGAATCATTTATTTAAATTTTATGCCCCATGATGTTAAAAGATTTATTCCTTATTTTTTCGCTTGGATTGCCTACTCTATTCTTTTAGAATCTGCTCTTCTTTACTTTGGGTTCATTACCTACAGTGGATGGAGCTTATGGTATGCAGGAATTTATTATGCAGTTGCATTGGTTTATACAAGATGGCACTTAAACTTTATTCGAAGTGGGAAATAAGGATGAAAAGCAGAAGCGAAGCAAGAGGCGTTTATAACCAGCCATTTTGCTTCGCTTCTGCTATGGCCTCCATTCTATTTTTTGCCCCTAATTTGCTGATTGCTTCTGAAATATAATTGCGAATCGTTCCTGTAGATAAAAATAAGGCTGCAGCAATCTCCTTCACCGACTTCCCCTCTTCCACCAGAATCAATACTTCTCTCTCTCGCTTTGATAATGGATTATCTTTTCCGATACTGCCAAAAATCAATTCGGAGGCAAATTCCCTTTTTCCATTCATAATATTTCGGATCGCTTCTGCAAGCTCTTCGCTCGGACCATCCTTTAATAAATAGCCATGAACATTGGCATTTAGCGCCCTTTCAAAATACCCAGGCCTTGCAAACGTTGTTAAAATTACCACTTTACAAGAGGAATTTAATGCTCTTAACTCCTCTGCGACTTCAAGACCACTTTTAATAGGCATTTCAATGTCCAATAAGCAAATATCTGGCTTAAGTCCGCGAATCTGCGTTAATGCTTGTTCGCCATTTTCCGCTTGGCCAATAACTTCCATATCCTCTTCAAAGTTAAGCAGTGTCCCTAATGCACCTCTGAGCATTCTCTGGTCTTCTGAGATAATAATTCGAATCATAATATCTCCTCCTTTTGCCTTTCCTTTCTTATAATCGGAACGACAATGTGAATAGTCGTGCCGTGATTAGATGCAATACTCCATTTTCCATCTACCAATTCCAGTCTCTCTCTCATTCCTTTTAATCCATTTCCGTGGGACTGTTCGATATGTAAGCCTTTGCCATTATCCTGAACAGTTAGTTCGACTGTCCCTGGATCTTGTAGGATAGCTATTTTACTCTTCGTTGCATCACTGTGTTTAACAATATTAGTAACAGCTTCTTTTAAACAGAGACTGATAATATTCTGGGTTAAAAGGGCTACCTCGCCATCTTCCATTTCGATGGTTATGTCTGCATCAATTCCCGCAGTTTGTAACGTCTTTTGAACTTCCACTATTGCTTCTCGGATGGTTATAGCCCGCATATCAGATACTAGCTCACGCACTTGTTTTAATGCCGCACGAGAAATTTCTTCCATTTCCTTCGCCTCTTTCATCGCACTATCTGGTTGCGGCTTCACCATTTTGCCAACGAGCTGGCTTTTTAGTGTCAGCAAAGATAGAGTGTGGCCAAGCGTATCATGCAGATCACGAGCAATTCTCATTCGTTCTTCTCTTTTTACTAGATAACTAATTTGTTCATTTGCTAAATCCAGTTGTTTTTCTAAATCCATGCGCCGATTCATCGAGCGGATTCCAAAAGGAGAGATTAGCATGATAATAAAGAACGGAACCATAAAAATAAGGGAGTAAGGATTGATGGCATTCCAACTAATGACGATTGGAAAAAGTACTGAAAAGACCAAAAGGCTATAGAAGTAATAAAAATTTTTTTTGCCCGAATAATAGCCAATGAAATTAGCTGGGAAATAGCCCATAAATAATAGATTAGGATCATAGTAGATACTAAAAATCAGTACGATCAAAATTTGAATAACGAGCCAATAATTAAAGGAGTTCTCTTCTATATGCGTATACAATTGCCGGTATGAAAGAAGAAATATAAGCACAAGAAGAAAACCAATTATTTGCTTCGTCCCATCTTCCTTTATCATCTGCATAACCGGAATCAATATGTAGACTAAAAAGATATAGGGGAAAAAGCCAAACCTTCTTGGAAAAAGCTCGAATTTCTTCTTGGTATCCATATCTTCTTACACCGCCTCTCTTTTTTTTCCAATATAAGTTGATAATACCATAAATAGAACGAGGTACCCGATAATCATCAGATAACTAGAAAAAGATGGATAGTGATTTCTGATTATTTCCCATGCTCCGTTGGCAAAATGATACGAAGGAACCCATTTTGCCACTTGTTGCATAAAGGATGGGAACACCTCAATTGGCATCCACATTCCCCCAGTTATCGCCATAGACATATATAATAGATTGCTAATTCCTGAAGCTGTTTCTACTTTTTTAATCGTGCCAATAATTGTTCCAAGAGCTAGAAATGGAAGAGATCCAAACAGAATCCAGACACCACAAAATAGCCACTGTGAAAAAAGAAGACTCACGTCATTAATGAGGATTCCTGCGGTAAATATAACAAGAATGGAAAATAAATGAATCACTGTTTGAGCAACCATTTTTGCACCATAGTAAATAAATTGGGAGAGTGGCGTAATCTTTAAAAATATCGTCCAACCTTCTGCCTTTTCCTGAACGATTTTAATTCCTAACGTCATCATACTTGATCCCATAATACTGAATGTCGTCATCGACATTAAATAATGTAGATTCCATAGCCCGTCATCTTCTCGGGGAGCTATAAAAATGTTTGTAAATAAAAAATAGAAGAGGACCGGAACTAATAAAGACCAAAAAATATAGTATTTATTCCGAAGCATTCGAACGGTTTCTGCTTTACTTTGCATCCAAAAGGTGTTCATTGCTGTCTACCTCCTTCGTATCTTCCATTAGCTGTGAAAAAACCTCTTCCAATCGACCGAGCTTCACTTCAATATGATGGATATTCAGTTGCCTATCGAAGATTTCCTTTAGCAGTTGATCAGCGTTTGTTGCGATAAGGGTTACCGTTTCCTTCTCTTTTTGCACTTCTGCAACAAATGGCAAAGTCCGATAAAAATCGATGGGATATGAAATTTTCTCTTGAAACCTCACCCTTGGCTTCGTCAATTTTCCCTTTAACTGCTCAGGTGTCCCGTCACCAACTACTTCGCCTTTATTAATCATAATGATTCTTTCCGCTACTTCATCTGCTTCTTGCAGGTAATGTGTTGTAAAAAGAATTGTTTTTCCTTGCTTATTTAATTCTTTGATTTTTCTCCAAAAATGTTCCCTTGCCGTAACATCCATGCCAACAGTTGGCTCATCTAAAAACAGTAAGTCTGGATTACCTGCAAGCGCCAGTGCGAAGTTCAAACGTCTTTTCTGGCCACCTGAAAGCTTTTCTGTTCGCTTATTCCACTCCTCTTCATGAAGACCTGTTAGTTCTAATAAAGAGGACAATTCAAGAGGATGTTGATAATAGCTTTGTATTAATTGAATCAATTCCTTTACTTTTAAGCTATCCATCACACTGACTTCCTGCAGCATCCCTCCTACCCTTTCCAATACTTCTTTGTGTTTAGGATCCTTTTGAAAAAGGGAAACAGTGCCTCTTGTTGGCTTCATTAGCCCAAGCATCATCCGCATTGTCGTCGTCTTTCCTGCTCCATTCGCACCTAAGATTGCCACCATTTCTCCCTGTTTGATTGAAAAAGATACGTCATTTACTGCCTTCTTCTGCTGAAACTCCTTTGTTACATTCTTTAGCTCTACGATTGTTTGCAAGCTTCCCACCTCCAGATTCTATCTTTATTGTAGCTTGCAAAAAGAGGGCTGATTAGTCGCAGATGTCAGGAATATTAGGTGACAAATGTCATTTTTTCATAAGAATCTGTTATAACTGATGTTGATTTTACTGTCTTAAAAAATTAACGAAACAATTCCGCTTAATTTGAGAAATACACTCATTTCCTTAAAAATAAAGGAGGTTTTTCCGTTTATCGAATTAAATTCTTCAAATTTTGTCTTATTTTCAACAGCTAATCGGAATATCTCCGTTTATATCCGCTACTTAAGCTCACTCTATATACATTAGCCGGAAATTCTCCGCTTATGAATTCTCATACTAATAAAACAATAATAAACCCTTTAATAAAAAAAGCTCTGGTTATCAGCCAGAGCTTTTTTTATTCTTCTCTTATCATGATTAAAAACGATACATCATTCGCATTTGTAAAGGAAGACACTTTGTGAAATCCAAATTTTTCATATAAAGCAATTGCCCTTTTATTAAAGGCAGCTACAGTTAGGCGCAAAGGCTGAGTTGTCTCGATGGAAGCTATAATAAATTGGAGAAAGGCAGTTCCCTGTCCTCTCCCTGTTAAGTCTGGGCGCATACCTAGGCCAATATCCAGGTACCCTTCTGGATATGCATGAAAAAAATAGCCAATTGGAACTTGCGCTGCATAGCCTGTGCAATAAAATCCAACTAATGCTCCGTCCTTATAAAGGGCATAGTACGGATTTTCCGCAAACTCCTGTAATGCTTCCTCTGTTACTTCACTATTATATAGGTCATATGGCGGCAAATATGTCCAGCTAAGGATCTCCCTCGCCACTTCTTCGGTCATCTTATGCAAAGAATAGCTCATTGTGTTTGTTCTCCTATGGGCTCATTTCTAGTAAAGCCTAGATATCTTGTTCCTTGACATTGCAGTTCCCCGTTATCTCCTTCTATCAGCATACCAAATTGTCCGCCATTTACTTGAAATTCCGTACGCTCACCACTCGGAAATTCAAATGTAACATAATAGTGATTATATGCACGGGTATTTCCCCCACCATGAACACTCGTTCTTTTCGCAACTACTTTTGCAGGTGTAGAAAGACGAGGTTGATTGTTATTTTTGCTCCACTTTATAAGTCCCTTTATGATCCTAACTACAATAATACCAAGGATGATTGCAAATATAGTCGGTACGATAGCGAACAGGATATTCCCTGTAGCAATAAAATCCTCAAACGCAAAGAAATTCCCCATATCTCTCATCTCCTCTAATGAAGAAATTTTTTCCTTTATTACACTATATCATTCCTTACGCATCACTTAGTCAAAAAGTTTCATCGAAAACCATACTCACTTCGAAAAAATCCCGCATATAAAATAAACAATATTAACAAATAGATATAATTACATTAATTTTATCAATCATATAATTGACTTATTTAAGAAAATTAATTAATCTATCATAGAAAGGAGGTTGATATTTAGTATGAATTATCCAGTTATAAATGATTGTCCTGTCTGTCATCATGAACTCCATGTAACAAAACTTGAATGCACTAATTGTCATACGACGATTGAAAATCGATTTCATCTGTCCAAATGGCACTCTTTTTCAGAGGAGCAAATGCATTTTATTGAAACCTTTATTCTTTCAAGAGGAAGCATTAAAGAAGTCGAAAAAAAGCTAGGTATTTCTTATCCAACTGTCCGAGGAAAACTGGATGATATTATTGAGATTATGACAGGTGAAGAAGCAAAAGAAGAAAAAGTAAGCACCAAAGAGGGACAAAGAAAAGCAGATATTTTAGAAAAGCTAGAGATGAATGAAATAACAGCGGACGAGGCTATCCGATTAATGAAGGATCTTTAAGGAGGAATGAAACATGAATGACGAAATAAGACGAATTTTAACAATGGTGGAAAACGGCAAATTAACATCAGACCAAGCAGCTGTACTAATCAATTCATTCGAGGAAAAAATAGAAAAAAAGCCACTGCTTGAAGATAGCCCTTATCTAAACCGCTTACTTAAAGTACGTGTCCATTCAGAAACAAATGACAATATAAATATAAATGTTCCGATTAGACTTGTGAAAGTACTGCTTCAAACGGGAATTGGAATAGCATCCAAAATTCCTCAATCCCAAACCTATACAGAAAATATCGATGTAGAATTATTACTTGCTGCGATTGATAGCGAATTAGTCGGCGAAATTGTAAATGCTAAATTAGCAAATGGCGACAGTATCAATATTTATGTGGAATAGTGGTGGAAGACATGGTAAAGGTAATTGTCCAAACCGATAAACATAAACGTTTTTCCCTTGTTCTCCCTCTTTTTCTGTTGAGTCCATTCCTTGATATTGCCTTATCGAAAAAGTTATGGAAATTTATTCACCACAAAGGAAAAAATAATACAGTTGATGCAATCTATACGAATATAACGGAAATAAAGTTTTTATAGAAGACTTTAAGTAAAGAGCTTAAAGCTGTGTCACTTCCTGAACCACTTGTTGATATTCATTTGAAGGATGGAACTTACGTGAAGGTGGCTATTACATGAAGCATGATTTTTTTCAAAAAAAAATCTAGTGCTCGCAACACTAGATTTTGTGAAACTTCATTTTAAATTAGATAGATTGCCTTTCCTGCACTCGTTAGATTGGGAGAGGCATTCTTTTATTACTATAGCATAGGACAGGAAAATTGTGAATTACTGATGGGGTGCTCCTGGCGGATAGAAGCTTGGCGGCATTTTGATCCATCCATGCTCTCTCATTTTCGTTTTCAAATCCATCCCATAAATACTCTTCTCTGTATGGAAGCGAATCCACATTAACCCAACATCACTGCGGACACTTTGTGTGATATTTGTAGCGCACATGACAATATTACTCGTCACTTTCGCTGCTAGTAAGTTCGCTATTTCCATATCCGTCGATTTAGCGCCCAAAGGAATAGCATTCGGATCCGACTTGGGCTTCGATTCAGCGGAATTGGAAAGTGGGACTCCTTCTTTTAACATAAATTCCTCTAAAATCTTACGTTGCTCGGTTGCTAATTCTTTTGCCTCATTAATTAATTCCATTAACACATCATCTGTTGTCGTATTAAGCGCCATTTCCAATACAGGAATTTCATCCGCAATTGCAGCCTGATATGTCCATAAGCCCATTGCCTCTCCAATATGCAGTTGCGATTTCGGTTCTGAGTCAAATCTTGTTTTAATATAATCGAGAAGCGCTTCTATTTTATGTGCCATACTGTACACCTCTTAGCATTTTTACCTATAATGTTTACTTCTAAATGGGATTTTATTCAAAGAATATAGAATTCTTCCTTCTTGAATAGTAAAGATATAGAATTCCTAGTGGAAAAAAAGGGAAAGCAGCCTTTGTTCATTCACTTATTTATCCTTATTTTGAGCTTTATAGGATTATTGTGATTAACGGCGTGTCTTTCCCTTTGAATTTTGGTGATTTTTTTGTGGATTTGGTACTTTTGCTTGCGACTTTGGCACTTTTGCTTGCGACTTTCACTCTTTTGCTTGCGACTTTTGTACTTTTGCTTGCGGCTTTGGCACTCTTACTTGCGATTTCCACTCTTTTACTTGCGGCTTTCACTCTTTTACTTGCGGCTTTGGCACTTTTGCTTGCGACTTCCACTCTTACTTGCGACTTCGGCACTCTTACTTGCGATTTCCACTCTTTTACTTGCGACTTTGGCA
>NZ_JBQKKM010000089.1:0-8650 GCF_052116745.1 Niallia sp. Sow4_A1
CCTTTCCTAGACACCCAAATCAACACTTCGAACAAATCTATTTGAATACGAAGGTGATCATCTACCTTGAGAAGTTGAAAAGTCATTTACACAAAAATATTGACAGTACCGAAAAAAGATTCGATTTCAACTAAATGGCCAAATAACTTTTGGGTAAGATTAAAAGGAATGACTTTTCATATACTGATAATAAAGGAGGGGATAAGAATGAATCCGATTATCGTGATTATCATTATCGATTTGACTGTTCTCATCGATTGTTTCTGATTTGATGTGAATAAAAAAAGGTGGGGATGGATGAATAATTGGACTAGCTTGAGTAAGTGGATCTTCTTTTCAGCATTTATCATCGTTTCAGTATTAATTTACGTTGGTATAAGTGCAGTATATTTCTCAGCTTAGCGTTTAGAGTATGTTTAAAAAAGAGTGGGGATTTTGATATGCTTGTAGAAAACGGTTGGTTATATAAAAAGAACGAGATCGAACTTTTAGATTATATTTTTGATATAGTTATAAAGTATCCGAATTCAGCAAGTGCCAAATTTGAACTAGGAAATAGGCATGACTACAATCAGGGAGTTCATAAAATAATATAGGGAATTAAATAATGCTTTCGCTGTTCTAACTGTTGCAGAAATTCGTTTCCTACATCTACTCTCCATATCTATGTTCTTAGGAATAACCTTACATAATGCAAATAGGGAGTCAGAAGGTATGAAGATGTATTAAGAGCAATTATGCGACAAATGAACTACGAATTTAGAAAGATATACTTTGCATTCGATAACTACATTAACAAATAAAAAACATTAAAGTGCAGTCATTTTATGTAAAATAGGCTTAAACACTTGTTAAGCCTATTTTTTATCCCGGTTGGTGGTTTTGTATTTTTGGCCTTTGCCGTCATAGGTGATCTACTCCCCAACAGGATCGCCCATGTTAAAGTAGCCTGAACGCTTTATTGTCCCATCTATACGATACCATTCCCAATAGCCATCAGGTGTATCATCAATAATCTTTCCTTTTGACCAAATTGTTATTCCGTTAGCATGATACTTAATCGTATCCTCATCTATTAGATCCAGTTTCTTTTCTTTTACGCCATTAGGGTGTATTATGTCACAATTTTTCTCGTCCATGCATACCTCCAGATAATTGTTTATTGATATTATGGGATAGAAGCTAGGATGCTCTGCATTTAGTATTTTCTCTTAAATTTTACTAAATCGCGACTCTCACCTTCTTTGTAATCAGAATACCAAATGAATGAAAGATATGCTAGACTAGAATCAAAAAAGGCAAGATTGATTTTTTGGAGGCTGATTATGGAAGTTTTTGCAGAATATTTAGAACGCATTGCTAATCCAGCGCATCGTGCTAGAACAAAAGAGGTTTTGGAGTGGGTAACAAATAATTTCCCTAGTTTAGTAACGAGAATTGCCTGGAATCAGCCGATGTTCACAGATCATGATACATACATAATTGGCTTTAGCGTTGCAAAACATCATTTGGCAGTCGCACCTGAAAGAGCTGGAATCATCCAATTTTCTGATGCAATTGTACAAGCTGGTTATGATCATACCAAGCAGTTGGTACGAATTAAGTGGGAAAGCCCGGTTGATTTCTCCTTACTTGAGAAAATGATCGAGTTTAATATTACTGATAAAGCAGATTGCATGACATTTTGGAGAAAAGAGTAAAATGTAGAAGGGGTTTATTAGATGGCAAATAGGAAACTAAATCCTAAAGTAGAGGAATTTTTAAGTAAAGATAGTCCGTGGAAGGAAGAATATGTGAAGTTAAGACAAATTGTTCTTGAGTGTGAAGAGCTTGTGGAAGAATTTAAATGGATGCATCCTTGTTACACAATAAAGAATAAAAATATTGTATTAATACATGGATTCAAAGAATATTGTGCCCTTTTATTTCATAAAGGTGCTCTGTTAAAAGATCCTCAAGGAATTCTAATCCAACAAACGGAGAATGTACAAGCAGCAAGGCAAATTCGATTTACTAGCTTACAGGATATAGTGAAATTGGAATCTGTCATAAAAGAATATATTCATGAAGCAATTGAAGTGGAAAAATCCGGTTTGGAAGTAACGATAAAAGAGCACAAAGAATACATCATTCCAGAAGAACTTGAAACGAAATTTGAAGAAATTCCAGAATTGAAAACTGCCTTTGAAGAATTGACGCCAGGACGACAAAGAGCATACATTCTTCATTTTTCTCAACCAAAGCAATCCAAAACTAGAGTTGCAAGGATTGAAAAAGCAATGGAAAGAATTCTAAATGGCAAGGGCTTAAATGACTGTATTTGTGGATTATCTCAAAAAATGCCCAATTGTGATGGCTCGCATAAGTTTGTTGGCAAGAAATGAATGACTTCAATGGGAGGATTGTACTGATTTCACACGAAAGAAGTACAACCTCCTTTTTATACTGAAAGAATAAGCGTAATAAAGAGCTATAAAATGCCTAATAAGAAATCGTGTTATGGACAAAAGATACAGATCGCTATTCAATATGTAATAGAAAATGGCGCTACCATGTTATCTGTCCCACATGATTTTTTTAAAGATTTACGCGCAAGGTGGGTGCAAGAATTCGATTGGAACCTAATTCAAATTGTTTGTAAAAGACAGATTTGAATTGCCCTGATTTACGAATGGCAAATAAAGAAGGAATATTCTGTCTAAACATAGAATAATACATAAAAATATGTTTAGAGAGGTGTATGGATGGACCAAATTAGCTGTATTTCCTACATTTTGCATCAGTCTCGTGAAGAAAACATAAGAAAAATAGCGATTGATCTGTTAATTGGGGATCTTTCGTTAAAAGAAGCAGAAGAAATTTCACCTCAAATGAAAAGAGAATTAAAGAAGGCAAAAGCATTGTATAAAAGTCATCGGGTTGATTTAAAGGCTGTTTCAGTATTTGTCCAAGACTTTATGTTTGTAACAGGATAGCTACCCATTGAAAAATAATATAGATAATAAATCTAATTTTTAAGTATTTCTCTTGCTAAGAAATGCTTTTTATTTTGCTTTTTAAAAAAACAATAAAAAAAGTGTATAAAATGATAATAATTTATTGTAAAACGATAAATGATATGGTAAATTCAAATAGAAATAAATAAGTGAGGTGTTTTTGATGAAACAGGTTTCAACGCTCTTTTTAAAGATTGCTGTTATTCTTATTGGAGTACCCATTCTTGCATTATGCATTTTTTTAGTACCGGAAATCGGAAAATTTGCTGCTGAATTGTATCCAAATAATGCTTATATAAAATATCTAATAATGCTTGATTTTTATGCTGCAGCTATTCCTTTCTACTTTGCATTGTATCAAGCATTTAAACTGTTAAACTATATTGATAGGAATGACGCATTCTCGGATTTATCGGTAAATGCATTAAAGAAAATAAAAAACTGTGCCATCTCCATTAGTGCTATTTTTGTGTTGGGTTTGCCGTTATTTTACCTTATAGCAGAAGTGGATGATGCCCCTGGGATCATTTTAATGGGACTGATTCTGATTTTTGCTTCGATGGTGATTGCCGTTTTTGCTGCCGTACTTCAAAAGCTATTAAAAGAGGCAATTGATATAAAATCAGAAAATGACTTAATCGTTTGAGGTGATATAAATGGCAATTATAATCAATATTGATGTGATGTTAGCAAAAAGGAAAATGAGTGTGACTGAACTATCGGAAAAGGTTGGAATTACAATGGCGAATCTTTCTATCTTGAAAAATGGCAAGGCAAAAGCAATCCGGATATCCACACTGGATGCAATTTGTGAAGCGTTGGATTGCCAACCTGGTGATATTTTGGAATATAGAAATGATGGAGAAATCTAATGATGAAAGGTCTAAAGCAGCTTATCTATTTTGGTTGGGAACAAGCATTATCTTGTATATTTCCTGTCGTTATTTTTGTTTCTTTGGCACTCACTAAAATGATAGAACTTCCCTTGATACCAAGATACGATTGGCTGCTACTTATCTGCCTTTTGATGCAGTGGCTAATGGTACGCACCGGTCTTGAAACGATGGATGAGTTAAAGGTGATAACCGTTTTCCATTTAATCGGACTTGCGCTGGAGCTTTTTAAAGTACATATGGATTCCTGGTCTTATCCTGAAGACGGCTATACAAAAATATATGGCGTCCCATTATATAGCGGCTTTATGTACGCAAGTGTAGCGAGTTTTCTCTGTCAGGCATGGAGGCGATTAGAGGTAGAGCTAGTAAATTGGCCACCATTTTTAGTTGTTGTTCCTCTTAGTACAGCCATTTATTTGAACTTTTTTACCCATCATTATTGGCTGGACATTCGTTGGTATTTATCTGGATTGGTACTAATCGTGTTTGGGAAGTCCTGGGTATTATACAAGGTAAATGGTATTAGATATCGTATGCCACTAGCCCTCTCCTTTTTATTGATTGGATTTTTTATTTGGATAGCAGAAAACATTGCTACATATTTCAGTGCATGGGAATATCCAAACCAAAGAGATGCCTGGAGTCTCGTTCATCTGGGAAAGGTGAGCTCATGGCTGTTATTGGTGATTGTTAGCTTTCTTATTGTGGCAACCTTGAAGCAGGTTAAGGGTAATATGACTAATAGTAAAGTAAATACTAATTCGATATGAAAAAAATGGTAGTGGAAAAAGTAAATGTAGTTGCCAGCTCCTTGATGAAATTAGATTGCAATAAAGTCTTGGAGCTCCTTTGTTAAATTATTAATCCTCCTCATCAGCTCCATTAGAGTACATTTCCTTTTCCGCTTGGAGCCATTTCATCATATCTTGTTTATCCGGATAAGAATCCTCTAAGTATTGGTGGCTTTCTAAAAATTTATATCCTTTTTTCGTTAGTCTAGCTGGCTTTAGTGAGAAAAAGGTATCGATTCTAAGTACTCTTTCAATATATCCTTCCTTTTCTAAAAAAAAGATAAAATTTTCAAATTCCCGCTGTTTTAAACAATAGTCTTTTGGTTTTGGTAAATCGATACCCTTGTGAAGCTCTCTTAGAATACTGTAGGTAATCTTCATTATCAAATCTCTTCCTTTTCTGTAATTAATTTTTCTCGAGCAACCATATAGATAAAAACACAAATAATAATTATAATCCTAATCAGTAAATGAAAGCAGATTTCTATATCTTAAAAAATAAATTCGATAATTATTATTTTCAAATTATTCTTTATTTTATCAAATAATATAGGTAATATGTTTTATAGGAGTTCTAAAAAATAATAATTTAATAGAAAAACCTAGTTATCAGGAGGGAAAAATGAAAATCCTAATTGGCCAGCCAAAAATGGAAAAGAGCTTACAACAATTATTAGTGGAATTAGAAAGTTTTCCTGAAGTGGATGTAATTCTATTTCCAGAGGGCTATTTCACTGCTGATTATTTAGAGGAAGTATGTCATTTAGCGAAAAAACATCATACATATATTGTCTCAGGTTATAAAGATGTGAATAATAAGGATAGAGCATTTATCGCCAATCGTTCTGGAAGGATGATGTTAGATAGAGCTAAAACGCCAGAGAATGAAATGTTATATAGACCATCCAAGACTAGTGATGACACATTATCATCAGGCTATTTACTTTGCAGAGAAATTTTTAAGGATTAGAAGGTTTAGAGAATGAAAATGTTAAGTTTATTTTGAATCCAATAGGTGTTGGCATGTATAGTGAGCAACAATATGAAGAATGGACTGGAGAAGCAAGAAAAAAAGCAATGAAGGAAAAAGCTTTCATTATAGGGACAAGCCATGCTGATGGGTCCTATCGAAATTGTGGTTTTTCCATCCCGATTGCTTACTGTTTCGATCAAAAAGGAAATGATTTATTACTTTCAAAAAATGATATTCGAACTAGAATTTTTGATACAGAGACTAATAGTATAAAGCTAGCAGAGAAATTAACATAATAGTAGAAGAAAGAAGGGGAATTAGTTAAGGCTAATTCCCTTAAGACAATAAATTTCCATCCAAATTAAAATAATTATGAAAAAGTTCTTTATAAACACTTGCAAATCGTAATCATTTCGTTTTATTATTAAATAGTTCGAAGGGTTTTAAAAATAGAACAAAGAACAAATGATTTTTTAAATCGTAATCATTTCGATTTGTTTTGGGAGTGAGAGTATTGAACAACAAGAAAATCCCTGTTACCGTTTTAAGCGGATATCTCGGGTCTGGTAAAACAACTTTGCTAAATCATCTTTTATCCAATAGGGAAAACCTAAAGGTTGCTGTTATTGTCAATGATATGAGTGAGGTAAATATTGACGCTTCATTGCTGAAACAGGAGGGTTTTTCAAGAACAGATGAAAAATTGGTGGAAATGCAAAATGGTTGCATCTGCTGTACACTTAGGGAAGATTTGATGCTAGAAGTGGAAAAGCTTGTGCAATTAGGTGATATTGATTATATCGTCATTGAATCGAGCGGGATTAGCGAACCGATTCCTGTTGCTCAAACATTTACCTATGTAGATGAGAGTGTAGGTATCGATTTATCCCGATACTGTCAGTTAGATACGATGGTTACTGTATTAGATGCTAATCGTTTTTGGCATGATTATTCTTCTGGTGAAAGTCTTTTAGACCGCAAGCAAGCAGTGGATGCAATGGATGAAAGAGAAATAGCAGATTTGTTAATCGATCAAATTGAATTTGCGAATGTTATTGTGTTGAATAAAACGGATTTAGTTTCGGAAAGCAAACTACAGGAACTGAAAGCAGTAGTCCAAAAGTTTAACCCAGAAGCCAAAATCATTGAAAGTGAATATTCCCGTATTTCCTTAAATCAAGTGTTATATACTCGGTTATTCGATTTTGAAGCTGCTAGTCAAAGTGCAGGCTGGATAAAAGAATTAAATGAAGAGCATATTCCGGAGACAGAGGAATATGGAATTTCTTCCTTTGTGTATCGTAGCAATAAACCTTTTCACCCTGTTAGATTGATGCAGTGGTTGGTAAACTGGCCAGTTGAAGTGGTTAGGTCGAAAGGATTTATTTGGTTGGCTACGAGAAATGAAATTGCTGGACTACTTTCTCAAGCAGGTCCATCCTTAACGATACAAGGAGCAGGCAATTGGGTAGCGACTTATTCGGAAAGCGAGCAGAAAGAAGTTTTAGAAGAAGATCCAGATTTACAAAAACGTTGGGATCCTCTTTATGGAGATCGCATGACAGAGTTAGTGTTTATTGGGATTGGCATGAATCAACAGCAAATGGAAGAAGAGCTAGATGCGTGTTTATTGACTGATATGGAAATGAAAAAGGATTGGACTAAATTCATTGATCCGCTACCTGCCTTTTTTGCAGAATGAGTAAAATTTATTAGGAGGAAGAAAAAATGAGAGTGAAAATTACTTTAGCATGTACAGAAACAGGAGATAGAAATTATATTACCACAAAAAACAAACGAAATAATCCAGACCGTATCGAGTTGATGAAGTATTGCCCACGTTTAAAAAAGCGTACTTTACACCGAGAAACAAAATAATTTTTTATAGTCGATAAATCGTAATGATTTCGTATTGGAGGAAACAATAATGGCAAAAAAATCAAAAATTGTAAAAGAAAAAAACGGCAAGCAATGGTTGAAAAATATGCAGCACTTCGAATGGAATTAAAAGAAAAAGGAGATATTGAAGCACTTAGAAAACTACCAAGAGATTCTTCAGCGACCCGCTTAAAAAACAGATGTGAAGTGACTGGTAGACCTAGAGGGTATTTGAGAACATTCAAAATGTCCCGTATTACATTTAGAGAATATGCCCATAAAGGACAGATTCCAGGAGTGAAAAAATCCAGCTGGTAATGAATAAAAAGAAAAGTCGTCAGCTTATTGGTTTGACGACTTTTATCTACACATCAAAAATGGAGGAACAGGAAATGAATTCCGTTAATCCTGAAGTAGTTCAATTTTTTTATCGAAGCGCGATTGCCAATTTGCCAGAAAAAAAACGGGAAATTTATCAATACATAGAGAGTAAAGAAGTAGAGTTAGAGGAAATGGCCATAAATGAGAAACAATTTATGGAGCTAATGGTCGGAAAATCGCCATTTAAGGAGGCTTCTGAATACTTTTCCCTCAGTATGCCTGCCATTAAAGAAATTATGGATGAAGCACAAGCGGAAATCGATTTAATGATAATGGCAAGAATTAATCAAATGAGATGGATAGATTATACTAAGTCAGATAGAAGTTTTCAAAAGAATAAAAAGAGGGTATTTGTTTTTGTTTCTTAAAAAACCACTTTTTACATTAATCAATTGCTATTCCCCATTTAACGAGAGAACGAAAACAAGTTAATAATCGCCGTTTTCCGAAAATAATATAAAACAATCAGTGTTACTCCAAGTATGAGTAGCACTTTTTTTATTATAAAAATAAAGCGATGAATTATATAATTTTTAAAAGTATCATATGTACGAACAAAGGTCACATATATATTAATATATTATAACAATTCATTATCATTTTCATATTGACATGGTACGCGTTTGATTGAGTCAAGTTTTTGTGGGAGTTTTTTTTAGCTCCCTTTTTATAAAGTAAAACTTCTAATTTTGTATCCGTTTTCTAAATGTTTTCTTTCATCAAAATTTCGTTTTT
>NZ_JBQKKM010000090.1:0-8617 GCF_052116745.1 Niallia sp. Sow4_A1
TTTCTTGAAACGTCATTTGTAGTGTTCGAAATAAAGTTTTTTCCAATTCTTTTAATGATGGCATTTTTGTGTTACATTGATTCATGAGAGCCTCTCCTTTTCGTAGTTTTCTAGTCAAATTCTACTTTACAAAAGGGAGCTCTCTTTTTTAATGCTTAATTTTTTCCAGCTACCGCGCTCTCGCTTGGTGGCCTTTTTGTCTAGTTGGGGGACTCGTCCCCCAACTAGACAAAAAGGATATTTATTCTCCCACAAACATTTTACTCATACTATAAAACTTTTATTGAATAGTTTGTGAAATGGAATAACTTCCTATATAAAAGCTATTTTTTACCAAAACATAAGAACGTACATTCCTTTCTATCCTGTTAAAGGACAGAATCAAGAGTTATTTAGTGAATTAGGCAGTATTTTTATGCATTCAGCCTATTTAATTTAATCAGAAAAAACTTTATGAACGATATAAACTGTATATGCTTTATTTTAACGTTTGCGCTATATAATATTTATTTTATATAATAAGGGTAACTCTACAGGAGAAGGATATGGATAAGTCCCATTACCATACTGGGAGTAACACGGAGCAAGTAATACTATATACAACAATTTATAACCCAAAGTTCCACTATAAGTATTGCCATAATACTCGCTTAATTCCTACTATTCCTCTATAAATAATCAAATTTTCAATTTCTAATTATTTATCCATATTCGGAAAATCTCCAAGATAAACCTTTTAAGGAGAAGTGATTAATGCATAAAATCGAAGTTAAGAATCTCACAAAAATATTTGGAGGTAACCCGAAAGAAGGGCTAAAAAGACTCCAAGCAGGCGAAGAAAAAACGAAAATCCTAAAAGAAACTGGGATGACAATTGGAGTGGATAATGCTTCTTTTTATGTAAAACAAGGGGAGTTTTTTGTCATCATGGGTTTATCCGGAAGCGGTAAATCTACACTCATTCGTCTAATTAATCGACTCATTGAGCCAACTTCTGGTGAAGTATTGATAGATGGGGAAAATATTACGACTATGAATAAAAAAGAACTAATAGCTATTCGCCGCAAAAAGCTTAGCATGGTTTTTCAGAATTTTGCATTATTTCCTAATCGAACTGTACAGGAAAATGTGGAATACGGATTAGAAATTCAAGGCCATCCTAAGGATGATCGTGCAAAAAAAGCCATTAAAGCCATCCATGATGTTGGTCTAAAAGGCTATGAAGCAAGTTACCCTAATCAGCTGAGTGGCGGTATGCAGCAACGTGTAGGTCTTGCGAGAGCCTTAGCAAATGATAGCGATATCCTTCTAATGGATGAAGCATTTAGTGCGTTGGATCCACTTATTCGTAAGGAAATGCAAGATGAACTCCTTCGATTGCAGAATAAGCTAGGTAAAACGATTATTTTTATCACCCATGACCTAGATGAGGCACTCAAGCTCGGTGATCGAATTGCAATCATGAAAAATGGTTCCATTGTACAATTAGGAACAGCAGAAGAAATCTTAGAAAATCCGGCGAATGACTATGTATCTAACTTTGTAGAAGATGTCGATCGTTCCAAAGTGTTAGTTGCTGGTCAAATCATGAAGCAGCCAGATCTTATTACCACTTGGAAGGACGGTCCAAGGGTAGCAGTCCGAAAAATGGAAGAAGCTGGCCTATCAAGTATTTTTGTAGTAGATAAAGATAAACAATTAAAAGGTATCCTGACCATTGATGCCGCTATTAATGCGTATAAAGAAAATAAATGGGTAGAGGATGTTTTAGAACATGACTTCCATTCCACCACATTTGACACACCATTAAATGATTTAATTGGAATCGCAGCAGAATCAAGATTCCCCATTGCTGTCACAGAAAATAATAGATTGCTAGGAATTATTGTACGAGTCTCTATATTGTCTGGACTGATTCTCGGAAAAGAACAAAAGGAGGCTATACTATGAACTACTTCTTCTTTCCACTAGAAGATTGGACAAATCAATTTGTAGACAATTGGCTACTGCCAGTTTTAGGTGACTTTTTTAACTCCTTTAGCGGAGTGTTAAGCATATTTATAAATGCTGTCACCAATTTATTCACTTTCATTCCTGCTGAAGTAATAGCAATCATTTTAGCTCTTTTAGCTTGGCGCTTTGCCGGAAAGGGAATGGCTATTTTCACTATTATTGGGGCGCTTTATTTAGGATCCGTTGATCTTTGGACAGGTGCTATGCAAACACTATCTATTGTTATTGTTGCAACTTTTTTCTCTATCGTTGTTGGTATTCCATTAGGAATTTTGACTGCAAAAAATCGAACATTGGATCATATAGTTCGACCAATTCTCGATTTTATGCAGACATTACCAAGCTTTGTTTATTTAATCCCTGCCATTCTACTCTTTGGTTTAGGAGAAGTTCCGGCAGTTATCTCTACATTCGTTTTTGCTACTCCACCAGCAGTACGCATGACGAGCTTAGCAATTAAACAAGTTCCAGCCGATATTGTAGAAGCTGCTAAAGCTTTCGGTTCTACATCTTGGCAGTTACTTGTCAAAGTTCAGCTACCTAATGCCATTCCAACTATAATGGCAGGTATAAATCAGACCATTATGCTAGCACTATCAATGGCCGTTATCGCTTCGATGATTGGTTCACCTGGATTAGGTAGTATTGTATTATCCGGTATCTCCAGTGTAAATGTTGGATTAGGTCTTACTGGAGGATTAGGGATTGTTGTCCTTGCCATCATACTTGATCGAATCACACAAGGTTTAGGTAAGAAAGCTTAAAAGACATATGCAAACCAATTAAAAAATTGAAAAGACGAAAGGAAGTAATGATTTATGAAAAAATTGAAACTTAGCTTTTTGCTTTTATTACTATTTACTCTTTTAATTGGCTGTTCTTCTCAGTCACAAAATTCTGGTGAAGATGATGCTAACAATAGCGAAACAATTACATTTGGGGTGACCCCTTGGACAAGTACCATTCCTCCTACAAAAGTTGCTAAACTTTTATTAGAAGATATGGGCTATACTGTAGATGAGAAAAATGCAGATGCAGGTGGGGTCTATACTGGACTTTCACGTGGTGATTTAGATGTATTTATGGATGCCTGGTTACCTGATATGCATGCAAATTATATGGAAAAATACAAAGATAACCTAGAAGATTTAGCAGTGAGTTATACTGAAGGAGAACTTGGATGGGTTATTCCAGCTAATGTTGAAGGAATTGACAGCATTGAAGATTTAAAAGGAAATGAAGATCTTTTCGGTGGAAAAGTTTATGGAATTGAGGAAGGTGCAGGGATGACTGTAACTTCTAGAGAGATGATCGAAGAATATGGATTAGATTTAGAATATGTTGCTTCTAGTGAAGGTGGAATGCTAGCACAAGCATCTAAGTTTATTAAAAGTGGCGATCCTGTTCTATTCCTAGGATGGCGTCCACATCCAATGTTTGTTGATTATGACTTAAAAGTATTGGAAGATTCAAAAGGTTTCTTTAAGACATCAGAAGTTCACGTAGTCGTAAATAATGGTCTAAAAGAAAAATCTCCTGAGGTTTATGAATTCCTAAGCAACTGGAGCATGCCTGTTGAAGATATCGAAGCAATGATTGTTAAAATCGAGGATGGTGCTGATGAAGAAGAAGTTGCACAGGAATGGATTGATAATAATCAAGATAAAGTCGATGCTATGTTAGGTAAATAAATGATTATTAAAAAGAGGCTGGGACATAAACATTTCAGCTAACAATAAATACGAAGGATTATGCGGTAAGTTTGCATAATTGTTCGTATTTATATTTTGGGAAAAGGTTTAAAAATGAAGTGAAATGGAGCGGAGGACGGTCGACTCCTGCGGGAAATAGAGGAAAGGCTGAGACCCCGCAGCGCAGCGAGGAGGCTCAGCTTCCTCCCCGCGGAAAGCGACCGTCTGTAGCGCAATGGAACGACTTAATTTTTACTCTTGACTATATTTAAAACATAGATAACCATCTTGAAAAAGTAGCTTTATTTAAGAGCTAAATTAGAGATTGTTCGTCTTTAAAGATTAGTTATTTAGATTTGTCCCAGCCCCTTTTTATATCCTCTAAGAGAGAAGACATGAAAAATTCTTAACAAAGTTATCTTCAAATCTATCGGTTTTTCCTACTATATACTCTAACGGAGTTCTCACTTTTTAACTACGAACATCTTTCTTACAAATCGATCCTTGTATGACCAAACAAGAATAGCAGAATAATAAACACTAAAAAATTTTTCTCCCGCTCTTCTATCATGTTTTTTAAAAAATTTTTTTGGGTAATGTATTGGTACCTCTATCCCTTACTTAATCAAGTAGTGAACATAATTTGAAATATTCTGACAAAGGTGTATAATAAAGATATTCTATTCTTTTTATTATCCGAGAAAAATATTGACAAATATCTTATGAATAAACATCTTATCACCTATAAGGGATAGAACAATACAAGTAGAAGGAGATGAAAATCGATTTACATTTCAAACACAAATATAATAATGACTAGAGAAAATCATTATTATAAGAGGAGGAGAAAGTAAATAAAATGAGTGATCAATTAAACCCTGACAGTAGGAACAAAAAATCAAATCAAAAAAATAATTTAAAAATCATTGCAATTATTTCCACATTTGGTGGTCTTCTTTTTGGCTTTGATACTGGCGTAATTAATGGAGCCTTACCCTATATGGCTCGTCCAGATCAACTTAACCTCAATGCAGTCACAGAGGGCCTCGTCACTAGTTCCCTTTTATTTGGAGCCGCATTTGGAGCCATGTTCAGCGGTAAACTCGCCGACAGCTATGGACGAAGGAAAGTTATTCTTTATCTTGCTGTTATCTTTCTTATTACAACACTCGGCTGTACTTTTGCACCGAACGTCCCCATAATGGTTACTTTTCGTTTCTTACTTGGTATCGCAGTTGGAGGAGCATCGGTAGCTGTCCCTACATTCTTGGCAGAAATGTCTCCTGCCGAACGCCGTGGTCAAATGGTAACACAAAACGAACTAATGATTGTTACAGGGCAATTACTCGCCTACATAACAAATGCTATCATCGGAAATACACTTGGTGGCTCCGGACACGCTTGGAGATATATGCTCGTTATTGCAACAATTCCTGCCATTGTTCTATGGATAGGCATGCTCGCAGTACCTGAGAGTCCTAGATGGTATGCATCACAGGGCAGATTCAAAGACGCTTTTCGTGTACTATTGCATATTAGAAAAGAAAAGCGTGCCAAAACAGAATTACAGCAAATCAAGAAAGCAATTGAAACAGAAGAGAAAGTTGAACAAGTTGGCTTTAAAGATTTAGCAGAGCCTTGGATAAGAAGGATTGTTTTCCTAGGAATTGGGATTGCAATTGTTCAACAAATCACAGGTGTAAACTCGATTATGTACTATGGTACACAGATATTGCAAAGTACAGGATTCACTACTGAAGTAGCATTAATAGCAAATATCGCTAATGGAGTTATTTCTGTTTTAGCTACCTTTGTAGGTATATGGCTGCTTGGGCGTGTTGGAAGAAAGCCAATGCTAATTACAGGATTAATTGGTACAACAACTAGTTTACTATTAATCGGAATTTTCTCATTCACTTTAGGCGGAATGTCTATTCTTCCATATGCTGTACTAAGTATGACGGTTACCTTCCTTGCCTTCCAACAAGGAGCAATATCACCAGTTACATGGCTGATGCTAGCGGAGATTTTTCCTTTAAAGCTTCGCGGATTAGGAATGGGTGTTTCCGTATTTTGTCTTTGGACAACAAACTTTCTCATTGGTTTGGTTTTCCCGATACTTCTCGATAAATTTGGCTTATCCACTTCATTCTTTATATTCGCAGTACTAGGTATATTTGCGATAACATTTGTTACCAAATTCTTGCCTGAGACAAAAGGAAAAACATTGGAGCAGCTAGAACAATATTTCCGAAACTTTGATAAAAAGTCTCGAGATGTCCGGAAAGCTAAAATAGGAGAAAATCAATTTCCTTCTTAAGGTTAGTCAGGCATTGAAAAACATGCCAGATAGGTGCAATATGATGAAGGAGTTTCCTCATAAAAAGGAGGGAACTCCTTTTTATTTTACATTTTGCATTTTTTTCAGATGATATTTTTTCATTTTTTAAAAACTATCATTAAAATTATTTCAATTTATAAAGAGGAATAAAAAAGTGCAATCTTTTTTTCGTTTTTTCACTTTTTCACGTTGAAGCGTTAAAAATAATCGTTGACGCTTATCAAATTTTTACATATAATAAACTCCAAATTCAAGGAGAATGGGGAGTTCAAATGTGAAAGAGTTTTTCAGTAAATTATTAAATGGTATGAGTATCGGAATCGTCGTTTCTTTAATCCCTAACGCACTACTTGGCGAAATATTAAAGCTCTTTATTCCATTCTTCCCTCCACTTCAACACGTATTAGATATTACTGCATTTATTATGAGCTTATTGCCTGTGTTGATTGGTGTAATGGTTGGAATATCATTTAAACTATCCTCTATTCAAACAGCTAGTATTGGAATTGCTGCAATGGTCGGTAGTGGAGTGGTTCAAAAAACAGCAGAAGGATTATTTACTTTAAATGGTATCGGAGTGGTTGTAAACACAGGTATTACAGCTGCACTTGCTGTATTATTTGTTCAATTTGTTGGCGACCGATTAAAAGCATATTCTATTCTTCTTTTACCAACTTTAAGTATTTTAATACCAGGAATGGCAGGATATTTATTATTGCCATTTATGAAATCTACTACTGGATTAATTGGCGTTGCAATCGCAACTATTACGAACTTACAGCCGGTCGTTATGGGCATTATCATTGCAGTAGCATTCTGTTTAATTATTCTTTCTCCTGTTTCCACAGTAGGGGTCGCAACTGTTATATCCCTATCTGGTATTGGATCAGGGGCAGCAAATCTCGGTATTGTGGCAGCAGGGATTGGATTAGCTATAGCAAGCTATAAGGCCAATTCTTTAGGAACTGCCTTAGCACATGTGCTTGGCTCTCCGAAAATTCAGATGGGGAATTTCTTTATGAAACCGAAGATTGTTATTCCGATGATTATTACTGCTGCTATATTAGGCGGATTAGCTGGCTTCCTCAATATCCAAGGAACACCTTATAGCGCCGGCTTTGGATTATCTGGTTTAGTTGGTCCCATGAACTTTATGCGCTTAGCAGATGGTGGATGGAGTAGTAAAAATATCGCTATTATGATTTCTACCTTTTTAATTATACCGTTCCTTTTAAATGTGTTCTTCCTTTATTTATTTTCGAAAAAATTGAAAATGATAAAGGCCGAGGATTATAAATTAAATTTCGATTGAATTATGGAAGAAAAGCCTTTTTCCTCCTTATCTAGTGGGCTTTCCTCAAGACATATTTACAGCAAAAAGAGGATACCAATTTTCTAACATTGGTATCCTCTTCCCTATTTTCCTACTGCGATAATTCCTTCTTCTTCATCAAGCACTAATTTCAATCCAATATACGGATCTAAATTTAAATACTCATCTAACCATAAACGCAGTGCTTCAATCATATTTTGTGTGATTAGCACTTGTTTTCGATCACGGACATAGGCTTCGGCAGAAAAACCATAATCATCATCATACATTAACTCTACTTCTACTTCCTCTGGCCTTACTTGTTTCTTACGCGCCACATAGACACATATCGCATTAATAATATCCTGTTCTGGGATGATTAATTTCTCCAATTATTTGCTTCCTCTCTTTTTTTATTTCGATAGAAAGTAAATAAACGCTTGATTAGGTTAAATACCACAACAATTGCAAGTATATTAATTAAAAGCCCTAATAAAGATCCAAATGCTCCCATATTGGCAAAAAGACTTCCAAACAGTAAACCAGCAAGCCCACCGACCATTAGTCCTCTCATTAGCCCCCCACCTGAGAAAAAGCCTCCAGATTTATTTGCAGTAGTGGACTGATTAGATTTTGTCGTGTCATTTATATTATTTTTCTTCTGGAAAAAAGAATTTGTATTTGTATTACTATTATTGTTATTAAAGCTTCTTTTTCCGGATTTATAAGACTTAGCTTCTACTGTTGTGACTGTATCTTGAAATAGGATACTCACCGGGGATAAAACCAGACCTAATGTGAGAATTGCTGATAAAATTTTCTTCATTTTCTATTCCTCCTGATTATTGTTTATCCATGCTGGATTATACTTGGGCTCCTATATTTCTTCTAACTCACTTTAGTATTTGCTAGAAAAAATAAAAAGCCCTACCATTAATTTGGTAAAGGCTTGAAAAATCGATCTATTTATCCCTTTACCAAAGAACGGCAAAGGTCTCGCAAACAACATCTAGTTGCCAGTTAAGCCGGCGATTGGAATCGCGTATTGACGACATAACTGTAAGCTACTCCCCTTTGGAGTATGCAATTTTTAAGTATACATACATTCTAATATAAATTGCAAAACTAGTCAAATCATATGATGAAAGCGATTGAGTCAAGTTTTTGTGGGAGTTTTTTTTAGCTCCCTTTTTATAAAGTAAAACTTCTAATTTTGTATCCGTTTTCTAAATGTTTTCTTTCATCAAAATTTCGTTTTTT
>NZ_JBQKKM010000091.1:0-7670 GCF_052116745.1 Niallia sp. Sow4_A1
AAAAAACGAAATTTTGATGAAAGAAAATGTTTAGAAAGCGGATACAAAATTAAAAGTTTTATTTTATAAAAAGGGAGCTAAAAAAACTCCCACAAAAACTTGACTCAATCGTATCGTTACACTTTGTTGCAACAGAAACAAAATCTGGGTATACTGAATATAAATCAGGGAGGATTTATCATGGATAAAAGACAGCAGTTAATGAGCGAGCTTATGGATTTATGTAATGAAATAATTTGGCTTAATAAACCAGAACTTGAATCGGCCCTAAATGGATATACATTGAACGAAATAGAATTAATCGAAAAGATCGCCCTAATCCCAAATGCAAATGTGACAAAACTTGCAGCTGCAAGTTATATGACTCGAGGCGCAATAAGTAAGCTCACCAAGAAGCTTCTAGCTAAAAATATTATTGAGAGTTATCAAAATGCTGAAAATAAAAAAGAAATATATTTTCGGTTAACAGCTAATGGGAAGAAAATAAATAATATCCATCAAGAATTACATGGGCTGTTTCTTAAACGTGACAAAGAAGTATTTAAAAATATGACTGATGATGAATTTGATACTATTTTTCGTTTCATTGGTCGATACAGGTATCATTTGAAAAATATCACGAGATAAAGTGGTATTTTTTTATTTTTGTATATTGTTGACAAGGAAACAATAATGGAGTAAACTTTTTTGTTGACATAGAAACAAAAAAGGAGAAATAGTATGAAGACTTCAATCAATAAACATGCACTAACATTTGGGTTTATCTTAGTCTTTTTAACTGGTATGGGATTGACTATTGTAATCCCCGTTTTACCTTTTTTAGTAAAATCTTATACCAGTAATCCAAGCGCTCAGGCTACGGCGGTAACATTGCTTTCTTCTATCTACGCACTTTCTGTATTCTTGGCAGCACCGGTCTTAGGAGCATTAAGTGATAGATATGGTCGTCGTCCTGTTTTAATTATTAGTCTGCTCGGTTCTGCTCTAGGCTATTTTGTATTTGGTCTTGGAGGGGCGCTTTGGGTCCTTTTTCTTGGACGAATCATAGAAGGTTTAACAGGGGGGGAAATATCAGCAATTTTTGCTTACTTTGCTGATATCACTCCTTCTAATGAACGCACTAAATACTTTGGTTGGATTAGTGCGGTTGTCGGGGTTGGGACTACTCTAGGTCCTACAATCGGTGGAGTACTTGCGAATTTCGGGAATAGTGTACCTATGTATGCAGGTGCCGTAATTACATTATTCAATGCTATATATGGATATTTCTTTATGCCTGAAAGTCTTGAAAAGTCTAGACGCTCTTCTAGTATTTCTCCTAAATATCTTAATCCGTTTATACAACTATCAAATGTTTTTTCTTTTAAATTTGTTAAATGGCTCATGATTGCTGGATTCTTAATTTGGATTCCTAATGGATCATTACAAGCTATTTTCTCTCAATTTTCAATAGATACATTTGCGTGGCGGGCGTTGCTTGTCGGGTTGGTATTTTCAATAATAGGGGTGCTTGACATCTTCTCTCAAGCAATTATTATGCCAAGGTTACTTAAATATTTATCAGATAAAAAAATTGCACTTTTAGGTATGATAAGTGAAATGATAGGTTTTAGTTTTATTGCTGTTTCAGCATTCAATGCGTATTATCCAGTCTTTATCGTAGGAATGATTTTCTTTGGACTCGGAGATTCTATCTTTGGTCCAGCATTTAATGGCATGCTTTCAAAATCCGTTGACCTTAACGAACAGGGACGTATCCTGGGTGGTTCTCAAAGTATTCAATCGCTAGCTCGATTCATTGGACCGATTATTGGTGGACAGTTGTATGGAAGAGTTAGCCATTCTACTCCTGCTATCATGGGTGTGATATTAATTGGAGTTGCCGCTCTTGTTTTTTCAAAGCAGCATCGGTGGATCCGCTATAAATAACTTTTAGGATTATCCTATAACGGATAATAGGAAATAATAAATAATGCTTCAGCTAGTCTTCGATTAATTTTGACATGTATACACATTGAATGAATAACTAACAGTTTAGCAATAAAACAGGGGAAGTGGAAGGAGAAAGATCTATCTATGGATTATATTCTATTTAAACCCATAAGCATCTATTTGGTAGATGCTTATGGGTAGAATTGGTATAAGTAGTTCTTTTGGGGTAGCATAATCTTTTCTTATTTTTGAAATAGGGTGACCTTATTAGAAACGCTCCAATCGCCTAAATGTGAATACTGCTAGTGCTAAAAGAATTATTGATGATAGGATAGTTGTAAAAATAGGTAGAAGGAATATGTCATTACTTTGATTGTGCATTAAAATACTTGTTGCTCCATTTCGAAGTGTTGCAGGACTCCATTTCATATATTTGGTTATAAGTCCAGTGAGTAAGGAAAGTGCAGCTAGGAATGTTAAGCTTACGCCTGCGATACCGCCAGTATTTCTTAAGAGTGTTGCTATCCAAATTGTGAAAGTGAGAATAAAAATAATCCATAGGCTATATATTAGGAAGCTAGTGAGTACATCTATCCAAGGAACAGGTGAAAACAGTAAATTAGTATAGTACCAAGTCAAAACATAGCTTAAAAATAGAGAAGATAATGCGATGATAACTTGACTTGACCATTTACTGGCTATGTATTGAAAGGCAGAAACAGGACGTGCCATAATAAGGGTAAGCACATTATTTTGCCGTTCATGAGAAATAATTCCCATCGTGGCTAGGACGAATAAAAGAGTACCAATTGTTCCATATTGAGATAAAGTAGCTGCGAGCACTTCTGCTCCTGTAGGAACTGGGAATTCAATCTTCGCTCCCACGGGTAAGTTTCCAGCTTTTTCAATAATTTGTGGCATATAGTAAGTTGAAATTGGTTGGGAGACGCCTAAAATCATCATTACAACTGGAAGCCAGATCCATTTCCCGTTTCTTTTACTTTCTAGCATTTCTTTTTGAAATAAAGTTAAAAAGTTTTTCATATGTCTACCACCTTCATATAGGCATCCTCTAAAGAATCCTCCATAACTTCAAATCGTTGTATTGTGTATCCTCTACTTATTAGGACAGTTAATAAATCATTTGTTTGTAAAGAAGGTGTAATTTCTAAAATGGTTGCATTATTATCAGTCGTAAAGTGAATAGCTTCCGGTTTTATTAATTCATCGAATGCATTCTTTATAGGTTCTATTGTTTCAATATGGATAGCTGTATGCGAAAAGACTTTTTTTAAGTCAATTAAAGAACCCTCCCACTTTATTTCTCCTTCCTTTAACATAAGAACTTCATCGCAAACTTGTTCTGCATCATGAAGGACATGTGTGGAAAAAAGGATTGTCATCCTTTCTTTTAATTTTTCCATAAGTATTAAAACTTCCCTTCTCCCTGTAGGGTCTAAGGCGGAAACTGGTTCGTCTAGGATCAATAGTTCTGGCTGATGTAAAATAGCTTGTGCTAATCCGAGCCGTTGCTTCATTCCACCAGAAAAACCTCCGATCTTTCGGTTCTTTACCTCTGTTAGCCCAACGAATGAAAGGCTGTTATTAACATATTCTATTAAACGTTGTTTAGGAACACCTGATAGTTTTCCAGCGAAATACAGAAATTCCACGGGAGTCATCCAATTAAAAAAAGTGGGATGTTGGGGCATAAAACCAATATGTTTACGATAATCCTTTTCTCCGTTATAAGATATAGAGCCTTTTGTCGGGGATAGCAAACCCGCAAGCATATGAAGCGTGGTTGTCTTACCAGCTCCATTTGGCCCTAATAGTGCTGTGCAACGACCTTTTTTAATGTGAAAAGTGATTCCTTTAATCGCTTGATGGTCATTAAAACGCTTTTGTAATTGATTCACTTGTACGAACATCTTAATGCCTCCTTAAGTATTTTTTCTTCCTATTACAAAATATAAAATGGATCCGAATAAACTAACGATTAGGATAAGTAGAATCCATAACCATTTTGGTCCGTTTGTTTCTTCTTGCTTGATGCAGCTAATGAGAGCAGTGAGCATTAATATGAATTGGAGAATAAGGACGGGAGCTATTAATGACCAGTTTACTTGTAATAATTCTTCCAAAGTTATTTCTCCTTTCGTACTTTTCTTTTTTTAGGCAAGATAATTAGTAGGAAGTAAAGAATTGATGGAAGTGGAAGCGAAATCAATCCCCAAATTCCCCAAAACCATGCAATGCTTGCATTTTTTTTCGCATGAATAAACAGAAAAGTTCCCTGTGCTAACAGAGCGAGGAAAAGCAAGATTAATAAATAAGGATTAATTTCTGTCATCAAATATCTTCCCTTCTTGTTTGTGTATTAATATAAAGTAAATTAGAGGAGCAACTATAATAGATATAACCTCCATAATGACTATGGTTTGAAAGTCTAGAAATGCAATCATTGATAAAAAACTCAGTAAAAGGACGGCTGTTACCATAAACAGCTTCAATTCTTTATAGAAAGCTTTTTTCTTTTTTAGTTGAGAGTTTTGTAGCTGCTCTTTTATGAAAAATGAAGAAGGTTCCTTGCTGAAAGGAAGATTTTCAAGGTGATTCCAATCTTTTTGTAAATCCTCAATAAGCTTATCTGTTTGATTATGATCTTTCGTCATAGGCTGCCCACTCCTTTCTAAGTCTTTTGATGCCGTTGTGAACCCGAGATTTAACCGTTCCTGATTTAATCTGAAGTAGTTCGCCGATTTCTTCATACGTGTAGCCGTAATAATGATGAAGAAGGATGGGGATACGAAACTCTGCTTCTAAATTATTAAAATCAGTAAATGTGTCACTCCATTCTATCCCTTTGGAATTCGCTTTCCATGTTAGTTGTCGTGATAAAGCTATTTTTGTTTGATTTAACCAATTGACTTCCCGTTTCTTTTTTCGAAGTTGGTCGATATATAGTCGTGAAGCAATAGAAATCATCCAGGTTGAGAACTTACTGTCTCCCTTAAAAGAGTTAAGGTTTTCGTAGCATTTAAGCATGGTATCCTGTGTAAGATCTGAACTTATTTCTTCATTTAAAGTAAGTTTTAGTAAATATTTATATAGGAATGAATAGTGTAATTGAAATAAATCTATGAAGGCATCTTCATTTCCTTCCTTTGCAAGTTTAATAAGTCTTTTCTCGTTGTCCAAAGTTAAATCGATGCCTCCTTTCTTTTTCAAATCATAAGACGGTTAATCTCAGTAAATCGTTCATTAAATATAATTAATTTTTTAAGGCTACATTTATTTTACGATAATTCCTCCTTAAATTAGAGAAAGTGAGGTGTACTCAATAATAGGGATGTATGTTAAAATTTTATTAAATTTATGCAATTCTGAATTTTTTTTGAAAAAATTGGTGTTCATAGACTTTTTAGGTGTTGGAAAATACAGAGATACGGTCAAAAATCGGAATGTAGTTAAATATATGAGAGAAGTAAGATGAATGATTGAGAGAAGGGTTTGCAGAAACTGTTTTCCTTAGTCGTATCAATCAAGAGTATATATACTTCCTCATAAAAGGAGTAGGAATAGCTGAAGATTGGAATCATTACCGACGTTCATGGAAATGGTCCGGCTTTGAACGCTGTGCTGCAAGAAATAGATACAAGGAAAGAATTTATTGTTTAGGGGATATGATAGGGATTGGACCAGATACAAACGAGGTTTTAGGCCTTTTGTTTTCCAAAATGGACAGTTCAATGATTACAGGTAACCATGATGAAGCGATTCTGGCGCTACTTAAAAGAGAAGAGTATCCTCTCAGTCATTACGCGCATCAAAGTACATCATTAATGGATCGCAGATAATATGAATAAATCCTATATTCCTAATTTAGAAAAGTTACCACAAACTATTGATACAATAATAGAAGGTCATTCGGTTCTATTTACACATTATCATATAAAAGAATCAAAACGAAATAGTCATATTAGCCAAGAACCCTTTAGTGAAATTGTTGAACCGTCATTCAAACCTATTAACGGTTTATTTAAAGGGTATAATAAAGAGTTGATCTGTTTTGGACACAATCATCCCATTTATTTTTTTCAAAGCAAAAAAAGGCTTTTCTAAATCCAGGATCTTTTGGGTGTAATCTTCAACCAATAGCTTCATATGCAATTGGAAATATAGATAAGAAGAAAATAGAAATTAGTCTAGAAAAAGTAGTTTATGATAATTCCTTTTTCTTTGAGTCGTATGAGACTTTGAAAGTACCAGATCGTGAATTTATTATTAATATATTTCATGGGGATCAAAACAGAAAGGATGGAAAGGGGTTATAAGATGCGGTTTAATGAAAGGATTGGTCTGGATATAAGCGATGAACATCATAAGATTCATCGGCGAGTAGCGGTAAGGGCTGTAATAATTGAAAAGCAAAAGGTTTTACTTATGCAAACAAATAAAGGTGACTTTAAATTTCCAGGGGGAGGAGTTGAAGGAAATGAGGGACTGGAAGAAGCGCTATGGAGGGAGGTAAAAGAAGAAACTGGTTATACTCATTGCACAGTTAAAGAATGTATGGGGAAAGTAATAGAAAATCAAGTAGATCAGGACGATAAGCAAGCATATTTTCAAATGGTATCTCATTATTACATGTGTGAGCTTACGAATAAGGGAAAAGTGGAAAAAGAGTTAGATGCGTATGAGTTTGAACTCGATTTTAAACCTGTATGGATATCCGTGGGTAAGGCTATAGAAGAAAATGAATATGCCGTATCTCAATTTAATTGCAATCCTTGGGTTGCTAGAGAAAATTTAGTTTTGAAAAAAATAAAAGACTTTTTATACTGAAGGAGAAGAGTGGGATGTATGCAGTAATTGCATTATTTGATGTAGTATTAGAACAAAGAATAAAAAAGATATGGGAAGAATTAGAGAGTAACGGAATCTCCTATTATGCGAGAGAAGTGGAGGATAGAGTACCTCATATTACACTAGCAAGCTATAAGGAAGTCTCTCTTACGCACTTTATACATGAGATGGAAACCTTCTATAGAAATAAGGGGAAAATCCAGGTTGATTTTCAAACTGTAGGATCTTTTATAAATACGCCAACACTATTTTATTCTCCAACTGTAACTAAAGAGTTAATCGAGTTACATTCGAGTCATCATCGACATTTTGATTCATTTAACAATGATGAAGAGTCATTATATCTTCCAGATAAATGGGTTCCACATTGTACCTTAGCTAATAGACTTTCTAAAGAAGAGTTGCAGGAAGCATATAGCTATTGTTTAAAGATAAGTGAAAAGCTAGAAGGGGAAATTAACCGAATAGGGTTAATTAGAATAGATAGTTCGAAGCATGCTCCAGTTATATATTCTAAGAGTTTAATAGAATTGTAAAAAAAAACGTAAAAAACAGTTGACGATTAAATAGATAATTGTTATTATATAAAAGTTGCTTCTAACAGCAACATAATATGATAATTTAATAGTGAAAAGATATCTTGAAAAAAGTTATTGACTTTCACTTGATGAATATGGTATTATATAAAAGTTGCTTCTGATAGCAACAACCGAATTGTTCTTTGAAAACTGAACAAACAAACGTCAACAATAATCGTGTTATAACGAATGTTATAGAATGACAACAAGTAATAAAAAGCTAGAGTTTAGCAATGAGCTAATCAACTCTTTATTGGAGAGTTTGATCCTGGCTCAGGACGAACGCTGGCG
>NZ_JBQKKM010000092.1:0-7458 GCF_052116745.1 Niallia sp. Sow4_A1
TGGTCCTTTTTTAGTGGATTTGGACGGGTTACCACCTGACTTATCCATTATAAAGGACTTTTTCTATGCATAAAATAATAAAAGTGAACATTTCGAGTATTTTTAATAGTGGAATTAAATTAATGCAACACTAGTGAGTTCGTATATATTTACATAAAAATAACGGAGAAAGGAAAACGAGCTATGTACGAATTCGAAGGAATTTTTTGGTTGAAATTATTGATCATATTATTTGTCTTTTTTATAGCTAGTTACCTAATTGATTTAGTTGCTAGAAAAATATTGAAATTACCAAGACGAAAGTTTTTCTCTTATAACCATATAAATAAAGTGCACGAACGAATCGATTGGTGTATAAGAATTGCTTTCATGTTCCTTTTATTTATAGCCTTTATAATAAATTATGCTTATAAACTGTGGTATTTGCAGCCCTATTTTGTATTGCTTCTTTTCATTACTGTTTCAGGACTTACACGTGCCTTAATGGAGTGGAAGTATTTGGACAATCGCAAAGAATCGCTATTTACATTTCTTCAACTTGGTTTTCTACTCCTATTGTTCAGTGGAATTGTGTGGATAGCTACAACATCATGGCTCGGATAATATGTAGTACAAGGAAAAAGACTAGTACTTGGAATAGGAATTAAAGCGGAGGAGTGTTTTACGCTTTAAAGGCGAGTTATAAACATTCCTTCTATGTGGAAAACTGCCGACTGATTTATTCTTAATATAATAGAATAATAAAATCTTAAATGCAGTGATGGTTGTATAGATTTAAAAGTAGAGAGCAATTTGCTTTCTATTTTTTTAGACAAGAGATTATCATTACATTCTCTCTGTTCCAATCCTTAACTTTTCCTGCATTCAGTGAATCAACATATTGAGGGGATATATATTAACCACAGTTATTTACAGCGTTAGGTAGAATGTAAATTTTTTATTAATATTATTGTGGAAACTTTTGCAAAATAAAAATTAGCATGAAAAAATTCAATATTCTATTGAAAGTAGAGATGATGTGATATAAACTAACATATAGTTACAAATAACGGCAAAACTATTAATTCTTATAGCTATTTTATACATAAATTAATGAAGTCTTGTATACAGTAAGTTTCAGAGGAGGAAAAGATGGGAGATTCGAGAGTGGCTGAGATTGCTGAGAAAGCGAAGGCATGGACGTTGGAAGCGGGAGCACGCCTTGCGTTATCTCACCAGGAAAAGTTAAATGTAGAATATAAAACATCTGCTGCCGATATTGTTACACAAAAAGATAAAGAAATTGAACAGTTTTTTGTCGAAAATATTAAGACGACTTATCCAGGACATTATGTTTTAGGAGAAGAGGGCTTATCAGATGTATTACCAACAGATACTCAAAATGGAGTAGTGTGGATTATTGATCCAATAGATGGTACAACTAATTTTGTCCATCAGAATCTGAATTATGCAATCTCTGTTGCGGTTTATATTGATGGTGACCCAACCATTGGTTATATTTATGATCCTATTAAAAAGGAACTGTTCTCTGCAATAAAAAATCAGGGCGCTTTTCTAAATGATCAGCCATTATCTACTTTAACTTCATGTAGGGTAGAAGAAGCAGTAATATGTTTCAATCATTTGTGGCTTGTTCCAAATGAAAAAGTGGACTATGAAAAAATGCACCATTTAGTAAATGATGTAAGAGGTGTTCGTTATCTTGGCTCTGCAGCATTAGAAATGGCATATGTTGCTTGTGGGAGATTAGATTCTTCCTTGGATTTTAGACTTTCTCCATGGGATATTGCCGCAGGTATAGTCATTTTGAATGAAGTAGGTGCAGAAATGACAACCTTGGAAAACCAAGCGATTAATGTATTTACGAAATCATCCACTATATTTTCTAGACCGGGAATTCATCAATATATTCTTGAATATCTATCTTAAAAATAGTAGGTTTCTATTAAATTGAATATTCTGAAAAAATTAATGTTTCATTTAGCTAAATAAAGGATCAGGTAATTGTCAGTCTTTCTTAATTACTATTACCACTTGTATTACAGTATTTATATCTCTCTTTCGTAATAGAAATGGACTTTTTCCATTTTTATATATATTTTATCCATTACAACAATTTGAACAGGGGGGGACAAACTTTTAGTATGTAGATACATACTAAAAGCTACTTTTTTATCGTTTTTTTGCAGTTGTTTTCTTTTATTTATTACACAATTTATTAAGAAAAGAGGGCTAAGAAATTGAAAAAGACATTATTTTCACTAGTTATGGTATTAATGCTTGTAGCACTAACAGCTTGTGGTGGGAAAGAAAAGAACGAAAGTAGCAATGGAAATGACGAGGAAATTAAGGAATTAACTTTAGGGTTTATTCCATCACAAGAGGCAGATAAAATTGCTGATACAGTAGAACCACTTGAGGAAAAACTTTCAGAAGAACTTGGAATTCCTGTTAAAGCAGAAGTTATGATTGACTTCGTTGGATTAGTAGAAGGTATGAGAACGGGGAAAATTGACATTGGGTTCTTAAATCCATTTGGTTATGTTCAAGCAGAAGATCGTGCCGATGTTGATGTACTATTAAAAGCGATTCGTAATGGCGGCGACAGTTATGTTGCTCAATATGTTGTTCCTGCAGATTCAGAAATTAATTCTATTGAAGATTTAGTAAATACAGAAGGTCTTGTTTGGGCATATGCAGATACATTATCTACTTCTGGATATTTATTCCCTGCATCACAATTAATGGATATGGGCGTAGAGGATTTATCTACACATTTCCAACATTCAGTAGTTGGTGGACATGATAATGCGATTCTTTCATTACTTGATGGACAAGCTGATTTTGCAACTACATTTGATGATGCACGTGATACAGTAGAAGGTGACTATCCTACAGTTAAAGAAGACTTAAAGGTTATCGGTCATACAGATCCAATTCCAAATGATACATTATCTGTACGCAGTGATCTTCCAGATGAATGGAAACAAAAAATTAAAGATGCATTCCTAGCATTTAATGATGATGAAGAAATGATGGCAATCATGAATGATGTATATACTTGGGATGGAATTGCAGAGGCTAAGCCAGAAGATTATGATATTGTAAGAGAAGTATATAGCAAGTTCGAAGATGAGTTATCTGAATAATAGACAGTAATGTAAAAAAGGAGGAGCTAATTACCTCCTTTTTTACAAGTAAGTAAATGCAGAGGAGTTTCTTTAGATGATTGAATTTAAAAATGTATCTTTAACTTACCCGAATGGTCATCAAGGATTAAAGAATGTTAACTTAAAGATTAATGACGGAGAATTTATTGTTGTTGTAGGCTTATCAGGCGCTGGAAAGTCTACTTTAATAAGAAGTATTAATCAATTAGTGAAGCCTACAGAAGGGGAACTAATTATTAATGGAAAAGATACGTTAAAGTGTAATGAGCGTCAATTAAAAGAAGTCCGCAGAAATATCGGCATGATTTTTCAAAGCTATAATTTAGTAAAAAGAATGTCTGTGCTTCGCAATGTGTTAACTGGAAGTCTTGGCAGAACGGGTACATTTAAAAGCTTATTTGGATTATTTTCAAATGAAGATAAGGAATTGGCAATGGGTAGTCTTGCGAGAGTCGGAATTGACGATAAAGCATACCGCAGAGCAGATCAATTAAGTGGTGGACAACAGCAACGTGTTAGTATTGCAAGAGCATTAACGCAAAAGCCTAATGTCATCTTGGCAGATGAGCCTGTCGCAAGTTTAGACCCACCGACATCTCATACAGTTATGAAAGATTTAAAGAAGATTAATAAAGAAGACGGGATTACGACAATTATTAACCTTCACTTTATTGATATGGCAATGGAATATGCAGACCGTATTATTGGCATGCGTGAAGGAGAAGTAGTATTTGATGGACCTGTTAGTGAAGTAAGTGAAAAAACATTCGAAGAGATCTATGGTCGTCCAATTAAAGAAGATGACATTATAGGAGCTGAATAATAATGTCGAAGCAAAAGAATAAAGCGTCAGTGGATAATGGGAATATTGCTGTATTCCATTCAAAGACGAAAGTAACAATAACTTATATCCTTATAATTGTAATAGGCTTATATATAGCTTCTGCATTTTACACGGAAGCTTATCCAAATCTGATTATTGCTGGAATGCCAGTTGTTATAGACTTTGTTATTTATGATTTTTTTCCGCCTAATTTAAAGTACATTTCTACCGTTATGAAAGCATTAATAGAAACGTGGAATATGGCATTATTGAGTACAACACTATCGGTTATATTTGCATTGCCAATAAGCTTTCTTGCTGCTGCAAATATTAATAAGAACAAAGTGTTTTATCAAATTGTACGATTTATTTTAAACATCATTCGTACGATACCAGAGCTTATTCTGGCCGTTCTTCTTGTTGCCTTTATGGGTATTGGTGTTATCTCCGGTATTGGGGCATTGTTTATTTTTTCACTAGGGATTCTTGCAAAGCTTATAAGTGAAACAATTGAAGCGATTGATCCAAATCCTCTTGAGGCCATTCGGGCAACTGGTGCGAATACCATTCAAGTAATTAGATATGCTGTCATCCCACAAATTTTGCCGCAATATACTTCTTACGCATTATATGTGTTAGAAATAAATGTACGTGCATCTGTTATTTTAGGGTTTGTTGGTGCAGGTGGAATTGGGATTATTTTAAAACAGCAAACTAGTTTATTTAATTATGGAAATGTGTCAACTATCATACTTATGACATTTATTGCGGTCACTATCATTGACTTTGTAAGTAGTCGTGTAAGGGAGCGTTTATTATAATGACGAAAAATACTATCATACAAAAGCCGAAAAAAGACAGGATGTTTTGGATTAGAACAATTATTTCTGCTGTCATCCTTATTTTTCTATACTATATTGCCCTGACTACTACAGATTTGACATATAGAGGATCAACATTGAGTCCAGGCGCATTACTGCAACGTCTATTTTGGAATCCATTCTTTGATGATGCAGTATTAGAGAAGGTGCCTGAATACATAGCCTATATGATTGAAACATTAGCTATCGCATATGGAGGAGCAGTTATTGGAGCCATTTTAGCAATTCCATTTGGATTTTTAGCTGCATCCAATATTTCGAAGTTTTCCTATATTGGAAAATGGATTTTAAATGCAATTCGTGCATTTCCAGAGGTAATGTTTGCGATTATCTTTGTTGCTGCAGTTGGAATGGGACCATTTGCCGGGGTGCTTGCGATTGGAATTAACTCCATTGGGATGCTTGGAAAATTGTATTCAGAAGTTATTGAATCGATTGATATGAGTGTGCTTGAATCATTCAAAGCTAATGGTGCTGGAAGACTGCAAACGATTTGGTATGGGGTAATTCCACAGATTATTCCTGAATTTGCTTCTTATGCTATTTATCGCTATGAAATTGATGTGCGTTCATCTACCGTACTTGGTGTAGTTGGTGCAGGTGGAATTGGTACGCCTCTTATCATTGCCGCAATGCAGCGTAGCTGGGAACGAGTTGGGATGATGTTAATGATTATCATTGTTGTTGTTTCTGTCATTGACTTTATAAGTAGTAGAATTCGTAGAAGACTTGTATAAATTAGTTCATAAAATGGTGTTAGGCGATGCATTAGATACTTACTTATCTTTTGTAGTGCTGGACACCTTTTTCTTTACTTTCAATTTAAAGACATATATAATACATAAATAAACCCCTTGGGGTATTTTTTATACATTCTATTATACCCCTGTAGGTATTAAAGAGAGGAGATTTTATATGAAAACGAAAGTAATTATAATTGGTGGTGTTGCAGGAGGTGCAACAGCTGCTGCTAGATTAAGAAGAATAAGTGAAGAGGCTGAAATCATCTTAATTGAAAGAGGAGAGCATATTTCTTTTGCTAATTGTGGATTGCCTTATTATATTGGTGAAACGATTACAGATCGCAGTAAATTACTTGTGCAAACAGTGGAAGGAATGTCTAATAGATTTCAATTAGATATAAGAGTAAATAGTGAGGCTGTAGCTATTGATGCAAAAAATAAAAAAGTGACGATTAAAAACTTAAAAACAGCTGAGGTTTATGAAGAGTTCTATGATAAATTGCTCCTTTCTCCTGGAGCTAGACCAATTATTCCACCTATTCCTGGGATAGAAAATCATGGATCTTTATTTACACTAAGAAATATACCAGATACAGATAGAATAAAAGATTTTGTCGATCATCAAGCACCAAATAGTGCCGTTATAATTGGAGGAGGCTTTATTGGTTTAGAGATGGTGGAAAACCTAGTTGCTCGGGGCATAAAAGTAACAGTTATCGAAAAGGGTAATCAGGTTTTAGCTCCGCTTGATGTGGAAATGGCGAGTCCTGTTCAAACACATCTTAAACAAAATGGAGTCACTCTTATCTTAGGCAATGGAGTGAAGGGATTTAAAGAAAATGGCAAGAAAGTAGTATTAGAAGATAATACAGAGATAACCTCTGATATGACTATTCTTTCTATTGGTGTTAGACCGGAAAACGAGTTAGCAAAATCTGCCGGTTTAGAAATTGGAGTACAAGGTGGTATTATTGTAAATCACTTGCTCCAAACTTCAAATCAAGATATTTATGCTGTAGGAGATGCAATTGAGGTTCGCGATTATATCAATAAAAAAAAGACAATGATTCCATTAGCAGGACCGGCAAATCGTCAAGGACGAATTGCGGCAAATAATATATTGGGAAAAAGAGAAAAGTACGAAGGGACATTAGGTACTTCCATTGTTAAAATATTTGACCTTACAGTTGCGACTACAGGAAACAATGAAAAAGTGCTTCAAAAGTGGAATATCCCATATGAAGTGGTTCACATTCATCCTAATGCACATGCTGGCTATTATCCGGAAAGCTCACCTATTGCCTTAAAGCTAATTTTTGATAAAGAAACAGGACGAATTTACGGTGCACAAGCAATTGGAAGAGCTGGTGTAGATAAGCGAATTGATGTAATTGCAACTGCAATAAAAGGGAATTTAACAGTAGAGGACTTAACGAATTTAGAGCTCTCCTATGCACCGCCTTATTCATCTGCCAAGGATCCAGTAAATATGGCAGGATATGTTGCAACTAATATTGTAGACGGAGAACTAGAACAAATCCAGTGGCATGAAGTGGATCAAATAGTCCAAAACGGTGGATATTTAATAGATGTAAGGGAAAGTGTAGAGCGAGAATTTGGTTTTATTGAGGGATCTCAGAATATTTCCTTAGGTCAATTAAGAGATAAGTTAGATGAGTTACCAAAGGATCAACCGATTTATGTAAGTTGTCAAGTTGGTCTAAGAGGTTGATTGAGTCAAGTTTTTGTGGGAGTTTTTTTAGCTCCCTTTTTATAAAATAAAACTTTTAATTTTGTATCCGCTTTCTAAACATTTTCTTTCATCAAAATTTCGTTTTTTT
>NZ_JBQKKM010000093.1:0-7249 GCF_052116745.1 Niallia sp. Sow4_A1
CTTGCGAGCTCGACTACTTTTCTTGCGACTTTCCCACTTTTACTTGCGAGTTCGGCTACTTTTCTTGCGACTTTCCCACTTTTACTTGCGAGTCCGGCTACTTTTCTTGCGCTTCCATACCATACTTGCAGGTTCGACAACTTTTCTTGCTACTTTCCCACTTTTACTTGCGAGTCCGGCTACTTTTCTTGCGACTTTCCCACTTTTACTTGCGAGTCCGGCTACTTTTCTTGCGACTTTCCCACCTTTACTTGCGAGTCCAGCAACTTCACTTACAACTCCTACACTCCCACCAACTAAAATAAGACACATCCCACACCTTAACATGTGTATGGAATATGTCTTTCTAAAAGTCAACCAAAAAGCAGAATGAAACAAAATCAAAATCCTACTTCTGCAAATACCATTCGATCTTTGCCATTAATATCAAATTGCACTTCTACTTTTGCTTGGGGAAATGCTGCTTGCAAGAGCTGCGCTACTGATTTGCTTTGTCCTGCACCTACTTCAAATCCAATAATAGCTTTATCCTTTAGAACATTAGGTAATTCTTCACAGAGTCTTTTATACAAAACAAGACCATCTTCTCCAGCAAATAGTGCTCTATGTGGCTCATGCTCGGTAACAACATCAGACATTGTCACGATGTCTCCTTTTGGAATGTATGGAGGATTGGAGAGGACAACATCAACCATTTGCCCCTTTGCAATAAATGGCTGCAAAAGATCTCCCTGTATGAATTCAATAGAATCCGCGCCTAAATTCTCAGCGTTTTGCTTTGCTACAGCTAACGAAACTTCATATAGATCTGTAGCTATTACCTGCAACGAAGGATTTTCAAGCTTCATTGTTACTGCAATCGCACCGCTTCCTGTTCCGACATCCACTAGTTTTAAGGCTGCTTTTTTCCCGAACAGCCTGTCTATCCGTGCAAGCGCAGATTGAACAAGCTCCTCAGTTTCTGGACGAGGAATAAGTACTTCTTTATTTACAGTAAAGGCTCGTCCATAAAATTCTTCCTGTCCAATAATATATTGAACTGGCCGTCCTTGGGCATGTAAATAAATCAGCTTTTTAAAGCTTTCCAGTTGTTCTTCTTCCATCTCTTCACGAAATTTAACGAGCATTTCTGATCTACTTACTTGCAATGAATGCCTAAGTAAGATTTCCGCTGCGTATTCTTCCCTGTCATGCTCCTTTAAATAAGAAGAAGCCCATTTTAGGGCTTCGAATACTTTACACATCGGAAGCACTTTCCAAACGACTAGATTGTTCTTCAAAAATAAGCGCATCAATAATATCGTCCATTTTTCCTTGAAGAATTTGATCTAGCTTTTGAATAGTCAATCCAATACGGTGGTCTGTTACACGATTTTGCGGGAAGTTATACGTCCGAATTCGCTCTGAACGATCCCCCGTTCCCACCGCTGATTTACGTTGTTGATCATATTCCGCTTGTGCTTCTTGCTGGAATTTATCATAAACACGTGCTCGTAATACTTTCATTGCTTTTTCTTTATTTTTAATCTGTGATTTTTCATCCTGACAGGAAACAACAGTGCCTGTTGGAAGATGGGTTAAACGGACTGCAGACATCGTTGTATTAACACTTTGTCCTCCAGGTCCACTAGATGCAAATGTGTCAACCCGAATATCTTTTTCATGTATTTCAATTTCTACTTCTTCTGCTTCAGGCAAGCACGCTACTGTAGCAGTAGATGTATGAATACGACCGCCAGATTCTGTTTCTGGGACACGCTGTACACGGTGGGCACCATTTTCAAATTTCAATTTGCTGTATGCCCCTTTTCCGTTAATCATAAAGATGATTTCTTTGTAGCCACCAACACCTGTTGAGCTTGCATCAATGACTTCCATTTTCCACCCTTGCGCCTCAGCAAAACGGCTATACATCCGGAAAAGATCCCCTGCAAATAAAGCAGCCTCATCTCCGCCAGCTGCTCCCCTTACTTCCATGATAACGTTTTTATCATCATTCGGATCTTTAGGGATCAACAAAATTTTTAAACGCGCTTCTAATTCTTCGATACGCGCAGCCGTTTCATCTAGCTCTTCCTTCACCATTTCGCGCATTTCTGGATCTAGCTTTTCTTCCAGCATCGTTTTAGCTTCCGTATGCTGTTCTTTTACTTCTTTATATTCACGATAAACTTCTACTGTTTCTTGAATATCCGATTGCTCTTTCGAATAGTCACGCAGTTTTTTTGTATCATTCACAATTTCAGGATCACTTAATAATTCATTAAGCTTTTCATAACGATCCTCTACAGCTTGAAGACGATCAAACACACTATTCACCTCGTTTTTATCCATAACGTATTCATTATATTATAGGTTATTTTCGCCGTCAAAACCAATTTCTTATGAAAAATGGCATTTATGGCTTATTTTCACTCCTCATAAAGCCCATTGCTTTCACAGCCCCTCTTCCTTCACACAGGAGTCGAGTGTCTCCTGTTTCAGAAGAACATAACCTCTTCTAACAATAAGACCTATGAATTTTCAAGAAAAAATAAACGCTCCCTTTTGCTCAATAACCACAAGAATTTTTACAGAGTCAATTTTCCATTTATCTATTATAATAGAGTTAACACTAAAAAGAGAGGATACAACAGAATGTCCCTTACCAATCAATCCGTTTATGAATATGTGATGGAGCAAGCTCCATCCATCACAAAGACTTGGTTTTCCATTAAAGACGGGGAAGCAGGATCTATTTATTCAAAGAATACTTCCTCATCTGTTGCAGAGCTATTAACCAAACAGCATACGTATACAATCCAAACTGTTATGAGCGCTTTTCTAGAAGATGAGAGCATTTTTGCTGAAAATCTAGAGCTTTGGGCAAATAAGGTAGCTAAAAGTAGAGTAGAACTAGGCACACCAGTTCACGAAGTTTTGCAGGCATTAAGTATCACTAGACAAGTTATATGGGACTCTATTGAACAGTTTATCCTTGAGCAAAAAAATATACCAACTGAATTAATATTACAATGGAGTTCAAAATTTCACTTTACTTTTGATCGACTAACGAATCAATTCACAACCATGTATCACGCTTTCACAAAGCAAAAGCTTCATTCTCAACAGGAATTAATCCAACAATTAAGCGTCCCTGTTATTCCGATTACAGAATCAATTGGGGTCCTCCCATTAGTCGGAGACATCGATAGCTTACGAGCAAAATTTATTCTTGAAGTTGTTCCTGTTAAATGCAAAGAGGAAGGGATTAATCATCTGTTCATTGATTTATCTGGTATTTCTTCTATCGATACAAAGGTGGTGCATGAACTAATGAAACTAACTAAAATCCTTTCCTTCATTGGCATTGAAGCAACCATTTCTGGACTTAGTCCTGACACGGCCCAGCTGATTACTACGCTAGGAATTAGTTTAGGAAATGTCCCTACCTATAGTACACTGAAACAAGCGTTATCTTTTGAACAGACGCCCGTTCAAAAGGCTTTGAATGTAAAAGTAAAATCGGTAGATTAACATTATTCTGTCATCCATATCGATCTACAAAAATCAAATTCGTTAAAAAAACTCCGATAATTTCTACTTATTCACTCAATAGGAACTAGAGAAATAAGAGACTATCGGAGTTTTTATTACAATTATTTATCTATTAAACTAGTAAAATGGTTAAGCGAATTAATTCAGTAATTTTTCCCCTACAACAAACTCATCACGTATCTCGCCAACAATTTCTTCTAATATATCCTCCATTGTGACAAGACCAACAATTACCCCTCGTTCATTCTTTACTAATCCCATATGCACTCTTTCCTGCTGCATTTTAAGAAGAGCTGTTTTAATAGGTGCGCTTTGTAGAAAAATAGGCATCTCATGAATAAACTCTTCCATTTTTGTTTCTCTTCCTGCTACAACATTTGTTAGCATCTCTTTCGTATTTACATAGCCTACTAGCTTTGTTTGATCTTTGGTAACAGGATATCGCGTATATTCATGTTTATCCAACAGTGTCAAAACCTCTTCAAAAGACATTTCTAATTCCACATTCACAATCTGTTCTCGCGGAATCATAATTTCTTTCAAAATTCGATTATCGAAAGCAAAAATATTCTTTAAATACGCTAATTCAGTCTGGTTGATTTCGCCACTTTCATAGCTTTGATTCACTATAAGCTTTAATTCCTCTTCCGAGTGAGCTGTTTCATGCCCAATTGGTTTTATGCCAAACCATCCAAGGATTGCTTGTGATGAGCCATTTAATGCATGGATAATAGGCTTCGTAATTCTTCCAAACCAATATAATCCAGGAGCTAGCATTAAAGTCATTTTTTCAGCATATTGGATTGCTAGTGTCTTTGGAGCAAGTTCTCCAATTACTACATGCAAAAAGGAAACTACTGATAAAGCTATCGCATAAGAAAGAACGGTTGATAAAGCACCTGGTACATCAAACCTTTCAAACAAAGGATGGAGCATCTTTTCCACAGTCGGTTCTCCTAACGCTCCTAAAACCAATGCAGTAATGGTTATTCCCAGCTGACAGGCAGATAAATAATAATCCAACTCGTGGGCAACTTTCTTTGCTACTACCGCCTTTTTATTGCCTTCTGCAATTAACTGATCCAGTCTTGACATCCTTACTTTTAATATCGCAAATTCAGCACCTACAAAAAATGCTGTCAATAAAATAAATACTGCTACTAAAAACAAATTTAATAGAATAATACTGTCCAATTATTTCCCTCTAGCCTTGAGGGATTCACCTCCATGATTATAGATAAAGCATTTTTTCATCCTAGCTAGTTGTTCACAACGTTTTGAGTAAGACACACTTCTTTAATTTGGTAGTTATCCATGTCTGTTACCATCCATAAGCGGTCTCCTTGCTCTACTTGATCTCCAATCTTAGCAGTATCCAATAGCTTATATTGAATCCAGCCTGCTATTGTATCAAGCTCTTCGCTTTCCTCAAAAGGCATCCCAAAACGTTCTTCCAGTTCATCTAGCAATACACGGCCGTTAATAAAATACTTATTTCCCGACTCCCGGATATCCGCTACTTCATCTGCATCAAACTCATCACGGATTTCACCAACTAGTTCTTCTAAAATATCCTCCATCGCCAGAATACCAGACGTACCACCATATTCATCGATAACTAACAGCATATGCACTCTTTCTTGCTGCATTTTCAGAAGGGCATCCTGCAAGCTTGTTACTTCCAATACAACCGGAAGATCACGAACAAATTCTGTTAATTCTCGATTTCTTCCCCAAGCCATCTGTGTCAGCATTTTCTTTACATTAACAACACCTAGGATGTGATCCTTATCCCCATCTTCTGTTACTGGATAACGAGTATAATTGTGCTCATCCAAGATTTTCACGATATCGTCATATGACATATCTTTATTTAGCGTAACAAATTCTGTTCTTGGAACCATAATATCCTTTGCTACCCTTTCATCGAAGGAGAAGACATTTTCCATATAGGCAAGCTCTGTCTGGTCAATTTCTCCACCTTGATAGCTTTGTGCCATTACTATTTTTAATTCTTCTTCCGAATAAGCCTGTTCATGCTTAACAGATTTTACCCCCATTAAACGAAGCACTACTTGTGCAGATCCATTTAATGCCCATATAAATGGTTTCATCACTATTCCAAACCAATATAATGGCGGTGCTAACATTAAGGTTAGTTTCTCAGAAAATTGAATGGCAAGTGTTTTTGGAGCCATTTCTCCAACTACAACATGCAGAAACGTAACCAATGCAAAAGCAATAGCATACGAGGCAACAGATGCGACAGATGGTGAAGCATTCATTAAATTAAATACTGGATATAATAGTTGCTCAATTGCTGGTTTCCCTAAGGCACCAAGGCCCAGTGCTGTGACAGTAATACCTAGTTGACACGCCGATAGATAGTAGTCTAAATCACCCGCTACCTTCTTCGCGACAATTGCCTTTTTGTTTCCTTCTGCAATTAGCTGTTCTATTCGTGACATCCGAATTTTAACTACAGCAAATTCAGAACCAACAAAGAAAGCTGTCAGTACTAATAATAGTACCAGTAAAAATAAATTTGTTATCGTTATTATGTCCAATTATTTCCCTCTTTTGAGGGATTCACCTCCAGGAATAGTTACATTAAAGACAGTAATTTCATTACGTCTAATAATTTTTTTTCAAGTGTATGATACACTTTCTTTTTCTCTTCCTGCGGCGCATCTTTCAATCTTTCTTCCAATGATGCCAGCTTTTTATGCAAACATGCAATTTCATTCTGTACGTCATTCATAATTGGCTCTATTTCATCCTCTTCTCTTGATTGAATAACTTTACGAATTTCATCAATGGACATCCGTTGTTTTTTCAAAAGTTTAATTCGTTCCAATGTATGAAGAACATCTTCCGAATAAAGGCGATAATTGGAATCAGATCGCGTTACAGGAAGCAATTTGTTACTTGTATAATAATCAATCGTTCTTGTTGACAACCCGCTTAATTTCGCCACTTGGCCAATTCGCAATAACGCCTTCCCAATGAAAAAACCCCCTTTTAGTTTATAAGATATTTTTATCATAGCATAGAAAGGAAAATCCGTACAGTACAACGTTATAGTTTTAGGTTTTAGTTTTTCATACTAACTTGGACAGGATTATGGTGCTGGTATGGGGGCCTGTCACCTTTTCCATTTTCCCCCTGCAAAACTCCCTCCCTTGTCACATAAAAAAGCTCCTGCTAAGAGGGATAATGAACTGACCTAGCCAAATGAGACATATATAAAACACCTATCCATATTAAATTTAACACTTTTTCATTAATTTGATATTGGTTCTTTACTGGAAATAGTTCAGGCACTTTGTCACTTTACTTGGAGCCTCTGCGGGCATAGATTCTTTAGCCAGGAAGCCAGATATCTCAAAGAGAATCTGGCTTAGCCATAATAGGCTATCATGCCCGCATCTCCAAATAAAGTGCATGTCTTTTCTACATGCAAAGTGGATAACCCCGAAATCCTTTAAGCTGCCTTTAATCCAAATTCTATTGGAGTTAAGTAGCCTAATTTTGCTTGAATCCTACCCTCGTTGTAATGATGAATGTACCCATCTATTCTAGAAATAACTTCTAAATTAGCTAGGGTATTAAACTTACAATATTGGAATTCCTCTGTCTTTAAATTTGAATGAAATGATTCAATCACCGCATTGTCCCAACAGTTCCCTCGTCTGGACATACTACCTACTAA
>NZ_JBQKKM010000094.1:0-6359 GCF_052116745.1 Niallia sp. Sow4_A1
AACTTGGTTTTACCAACTGAAAAAAATTTAAATTTCAGTTAAGGGGAGAAGTCTGCCTAAAAATAGGACATTTCCAATGGGAAATAAATTAATTAGATTTTAAAGGTTAGAAAATGTTCAATCTTATAAAAAGATAGAAAACTCTCACCTGCATTTTAGAAAAACGTGCATCTTTTAAAGTGCTATGAATATTTCAGGTAATTATTGAGAATGAAGAAACCACATCAGATTTGCTATCTTTTTTTAAGGCACAGAATTTTGCCTGTATTAGAGAAAATTCTATAAAAAAAGTACTTTTTTGGTTGGAAAAGGAATCAATAGATCTTGTTTTAATTTCCAATTATTCTAAGTACAAAAATATTTTTGAAGAGATCCGAAGTTCTTCATCCGTACCAATTGTTCTTATATTTAATAACAGGAAAAAATCGGACTTAATCAAAACTTTAAGAGAAGGGGCAGATGTCTGTTTATTTGAACCAATTAATAAAGAGGAATTATTAGCAAGAGTAACAGCAATTCTAAGGAGAAGTAGGAAAAAGAACCAAAGTACGATTCGATTTAATGGTCTTATTTGGAGGGAAGATTCATATGACCTAAAATTTTTTCATCAACCTATTTCTCTAGCCCCAAAGGAGTTTACTATTTTGGGATTCCTTTTAAAAAATCCTGACAAAGTGATTACCCATGGTGAAATGGTCACAACTATCTGGGGGAAAAGAACTGCGGTTAGTGAACGTACCGTGCATTCCTATATAAGAAATATCAGACATAAATTAAAAGAAGCAGGGTTTCCTATTGATTTACACTTAATAACTATTTGGGGTGTAGGTTATCGGTGGGATACCCATGGGTTAAATTCCGAAAATATAGAAGTGAGTTTTTCTGCTACTGAAAAGTAATAAAGGGGTACCTTCAGGAAAAACGTATTTACAACGTAATTACATAGGCCAATTCTCAACCGTTTAACTGAGATTTAAGCTTTTTTGTAGACTTTCAACTTCCTTTAACTATACAAATTTTTATTAGTGGATTTAAATTATTGGCTATTGAAAAATACGGCGATCAATAAAAGTCGCCGTATTGATTGAATAATTTATTTTTCAAATTAAGATGCCATTTTGCGACAAACTTCTGCACATTTAAAGCAAGATTCTGCGCACTTTTTGCAGTGTTCAGCATGGCTATGCTGTTCGCATATTTTCCCACACGCTTCACAAATTTCTGCACATAGACGACAAATCTGCTTAGCGACTGGGCTATCTGATTGCATTGCCTTTGCTGCTAACGCACAAATATCAGCGCATTCCCGATTAATGCGAATACATTCAGCCATCATTTTTACATCTTCTTCTTTTAAACAAGCATCATAACATCCATTACATGCTTCCATACATTCCAAACAGGCTTTGATACACTCTTCATATGACATTGTCATCTTAAAATCCTCCTTTGAATAATTAGGTCCTAATGGAATACAGAGTATTGTTTCCTAGTTGAAGTATTTTATCCTAACCATGACATTTTTTTCGTTTATTCGATTTAACACTCTATTTTACTTTGGCAATATTCATCATAAGTTTGATGCGATTAAGCTGATTTACTTTGCTTATACTCGAATCATAGTCAATTGAAACAAGATTGGCATTAGGATAATCCTTTTTAATGGCGTTAAACATTCCCCTTCCAATTACTTGGTTTGGCAGACAACCAAATGGCTGCACACAAATCACATTTTCGACACCGGTGTCCATGAGTTCTGCAATTTCTCCTGGTAAGAGCCATCCTTCACCCATTTGATTTCCTAAACTTAAATAGTTTGATGCTTTACCTGCAATTTCAGTAATTTCCAATGGTGCTTCAAAGCGTTCACTCTCCAATAATGCAGTCCGTATTGGACTTCGGTAATATTCAATAAATTCAATCGCCACTTTGCCAAGCCCTGCATTTATTTTTGACATTCCAAAATGATCTGCTTTGAAGTTGCGATTATAAAGACCATATAAAAAGAAATCAATAAAGTCAGGAACAACGGCTTCTCCTCCCTCTTTCTCGATAATGTCGATAAGCTGATTATTAGCATAAGGGTGGAATTTAATAAGGATTTCACCAACAATACCAATACGTGGTTTGTTCATGGGCATTACATTAATCTGCTTAAAATCTTTTATCATCGAATGGACAACTTTTTTATATTCTCTCATTGAAAAGTATTCTAGCAATTCTTTACAGTGCTCTTCCCATTTATCATACAGTGCTTCAGAGGTCCCTTTTACTATTTCATATGGTCTGACTGCCAATTTTAATCTCATCAGGAGATCACCAAGACATGCAGCAATAACGAGTTTTTTTACCAACGGAAGGGTTACTTTAAATCCTGTATGATTGACTCCGTCTATTCCACCAGCATTCAATGAAAGGACCGGAACTTGAGACATTCCAGCACTTATTAATGCCTTTTTCAGAAGTGGTAAATAATTGGTTGCCCGGCATCCTCCACCAGTCTGTGACATAATAACGGCAGTCCGGTCTAAATCATATTCGCCACTTTTCAAAGCTGCGACCAATTGACCTATTGTAATAATAGCCGGAAAACAAGCATCATTATGAACATACCGTAATCCCTCTTCCACATCATGATTGGAGACTCTCTTAATAACCTTCATATGATAACCATGAAGTTGAAATGCTTTTTCAAATAGCGAAAAATGGGTAGGCAGCATCTGTGGAGCTAGAATGGTATAGCCTTCTTTCGATTCCTTAGTAAAAATCTCTTCGTGTCTTTTCTGCAAAGGTTTAACCTTTGCAGAAGCCACACCCGATTCTCTTTCATCCATGGCTGCCTTTAATGAACGAAGACGAATTCTGGCCGCACCAAAGTTACTTACTTCGTCCATTTTTATCCAAGTATATAGTTGATCATCTTCAGCCAAAATTTCTTCGACCGTATCCGTCGTAATAGCGTCAATTCCACAGCCAAAAGAAGTTAGTTGTAGTAATTCCAATTGAGGGTATTTTTTTACCACATCTGCAGCACGATACAAACGGGAATGAAAGGTCCATTGATTGACTGATCCTACATGTTTCTGCTCTGGAACAAGGTGTGCAATGGAATCTTCAGTTAAAACGGCCATTCCCAGGCGAATAATTTCATCCGGTAATCCATGATTAATGCCTGGGTCAATATGATACGGACGAGCCGCCATCACAATTCCCTTTTTATTTTCTTTTTCTAATTGCGCTACTACTTCTTCGCCACGCTGATGCAGCCATTCTATATATGCCATTTGTTCTCGTTCAGCTTCCTTTAAAGCTTGCTTAATTTCCAGTTTCGAAATATCCCCAAAACAAATGAACAATTCCTTCACAAGGGAAGTTGATTTTTCAATGGATAAAAATGGGTTTAAAAATTGAATATGATGTTCTGTAAATATTCTATCCATATTTACGCGAATGACTTCAGGGTAAGAAGCAACAATTGGACAATTATAATGGTTTTGTTGCATTTCATTTTCCTTCTTTTCATACACGATAGAAGGATAAAAAATTTTCTCTACTCCTTTTTCTATTAAGTTCATGATATGTCCATGAGTAAGTTTTGCTGGATAACAAACCGATTCAGATGGTAGGGTTTCTATTCCCTTTTCAAACATCTCTTTACTTGAATGGTCTGATAAAATAACTTCAAATCCAAGCTCAGTTAAAAATCGGTGCCAGTATGGATAATTCTCATAAAAGTTTAATACGCGAGGAATGCCAATCTTCCCTCGGTATGCAGCCGTCCCTGTTACACCTGTCCGATGGAACAAATGGTGTAATTTTTCTTTAGCCAAATTAGGTAAGGTACTTTTAACTTTTGGTTTTCCGGCACCCCGTTCACAACGATTTCCAGTAATGAATGTTTGTCTATCCGCAAAACGGTTAATCGTAAGTGGGCAGCGATATCCACAAAGTCCGCAGCGTCGATGCGTGGTAGTCACTTGAAATTCATGAAGACTTTCAGCAGGAAGAAGTGTCGATTCCTCCCCTACTTTTCTTCTTTGTTTAGAAAGTAATGCACTTCCATAAGCGCCCATCAGTCCAGCTAAATCAGGCCGAACGACTTCTCTTCCTGTCAATTTTTCAAAGGTTCTTAATACAGCATTATTTAAAAAGGTTCCACCTTGTACAACGATTTTATTTCCCATTTCGTCTGCTGATTTCAGTTTGATAACTTTATAAAGAGCATTCATGACAACTGAATACGATAAACCCGCGGAAATATCAGCAAGGCTTGCTCCTTCCTTCTGCACCTGTTTCACTTTTGAATTCATAAAGACTGTACAGCGAGATCCGAGATCTACCGGATTTTTTGCAGTTAATGCAAGTTGGGAAAAATCTTGAACAACCTGCCCTAATGTTTCGGCAAAACTTTCTAAGAATGATCCACACCCAGATGAACATGCTTCATTTAGAATAATCCGATCAATGATGCCATCCTTGATTTTAATACACTTCATGTCCTGTCCGCCAATATCAATGATAAAATCAACATCAGGCTGAAATTGCTTTGCTGCTTGATAATGAGCAACTGTTTCGATTTCACCATCATCCACGTGAAAGGCTGCTTGAATTAATTTTTCACCGTATCCTGTAACGGTTGACCGAGAAATAGTAACTTCATTTGGAAGAACTTGATACAAGCTGATTAATCCTTCTCTAACGGTTTCAATGGGATTGCCCTTATTTTTTTCATAAAAATGAAACAATACTTCGTTATCCTCACCAATTAAAACCATTTTTGTTGTTGTTGATCCAGCATCAATGCCTAAATAGGTATTTCCTACATATGTAGAAAGGGGTCTCTTTTTTACTGTTGCTTGACGATGACGTTGATAAAAAGCTTCTAACTCCCGAATATCTCTAAAAAGAGGCTCATTTCCACTGGAGGCAGAAGACACTTTTGCTTCATTCATATCGGTTAATAGCTGTATGATTTGCTCTATTTTGATCACATCATTTTTTTCACTTTCTAAAGCTGCCCCTACCGCTACATAGTACTGTCCATCCTGGCTATACATGACTTGTTCATCTTTTAAATGGAGGGTTTCAATAAACCGTTTCCGAAGTTCTGGTAAAAAAGTTAACGGCCCACCTAAAAAAGCAACATTTCCACGAATCGGTCGGCCATTAGCAAGACCGGCAATCGTTTGGTTGACAACCGCTTGAAATACCGAAGCAGCTATATCTTCACGTCTTGCCCCTTCGTTTAGGAGTGGTTGGATATCCATTTTAGCAAATACACCACATCTTGAAGCAATCGGATAGATCTTTTCAGCTGAAGCAGCAAGGTCATTAAGACCTGCAGCATCTGTATTTAATAATGATGCGATTTGATCGATAAAAGCACCTGTACCACCTGCACAAGCTGAATTCATCCGTTGCTCCATTCCATTTGTTAAATAAATTAGTTTCGCATCTTCTCCACCGAGTTCAACGATAACGTCGATATTTGGCATAGTGGACTTGACTGCCTCTGTACATGCAACCACTTCTTGAATAAAAGGAACACCCATTCCCTTACATAAACCTAATCCTGAAGAACCACTAGCATTTATTTTTAATTCAGCAGTTGGAACCTTTTGAGCTAAGGTACTAAATAGATGTAAAATTGTATTTTTAATATCAGAAAAATGTCTCTGATATGATTTGAAGACAATTTCTTGATTGTCGTTAAGTACGACCATTTTGGCTGTTGTTGAACCAACATCAAGACCTATTTGAAACTTCATTTCAATCCCTACCTTCCTATAATCCTCGTTTTATCTCCACTTTAAGTTTAAATACGTTTGTTAAATTAAATACCCCCTCTGTTAGGATAGATGTCGTACGATACTTTAGTGTTATACTTTAAGTAAATAACACGGAGGTCGATCGATATGAAAGAAAAAAATGGAGTACGATACTCGAAGGAACAAAAAGAGGCAATTGTTAAACGAATGATGCCACCACATAACGAATCAGTGGCTACTATCTCGAAGGAAGAAGGCATCACAGAACCAACGTTGTACAAGTGGCGTAAGGCTGCACGTGAAGCTGGTGTGGCAACGCCTGGCAATGGACAAACAAGTGACAAATGGACCAGTCAAGATAAGTTTTTAATCGTGATGGAGACCTTTGCGATGAACGAAACGGAATTGGCTGAATACTGTCGTAAAAAGGGTTTGTACCGTGAACAGATTGAATTATGGCGATCTGTTTGTCTCCAGGCGAACGGACAAGTATTTGATCAATCAAAGCAGTTATCTGGTGCGTTAAAGGAAGAACAGAAACGGGCAAAACAGTTAGAAAAAGATCTTCAAAAGAAGGAGAAAGCATTAGCG
>NZ_JBQKKM010000095.1:0-6271 GCF_052116745.1 Niallia sp. Sow4_A1
AGAATGAGGTGTTTTTTCATTTTATTAAACACTGTCAAGCAACATATTTAATAGACCATAGACGCAATACAACTAACGATTTGCACTTATTTTTTTGGTGCGAAAGTTGAGATGATTATATAAACGTCTGATACAATTATTTTAGATTAATGAGGGATAGGAGTTATGGCATGAAGAAATTTCTTTCTACACTTGTAATGGTTGTGATTGGCGCTGTATTTGGTGGTGCGCTTTCACTTCTTATTTTATCAGGGGATGTAAATATTACTAGTATTATCACTAGCTTGATTTGTTTGATTGTATTTTATATTGTACATATTATTTTGCATGAAGCAGGACATCTTATTTTCGGAAAATTAACTGGCTATTCTCTCGTATCCTTTCGCGTCTTTTCGTGGATGGTTGTTTCGACAAAGAACGGCTTAGAGCGTAAAAAGCTGCATGTTCCAGGAACGCTTGGACAATGCTTAATGGCCCCGCCGCCATATGTTGCGGGCAAGTTTCCATTTAAGCTGTATTTATGTGGTGGAGTCATCATGAATTTTCTTGCGAGTGCTGTCGTTGGGTTGATTGCCTGGATTGCAGGAGAATTACCTTTAGTTGCTAGTATTTTTATCCTTCTCGGGTTGCTCATCGGGTTAACGAATATTATTCCCGCTGGCTTTAATGATGGCATGACGCTAAAAATGGCTTGGAAGAAGGAAAGCAAACAGTGGCAGCTTTTTTCCCAGTTTTATATTAACGCCCAAACGTCCAACGGTGTCACTTATCAGGAGCTGCCAGAGGAATTATTTGCATTGCCCCCAGGCGATGATGGGAAGGACTATTTTTCACAGTGGACTCTCTGCATCCAGCAAGCACTGGCAATGGACCGCCTTGATTTTGAAGAGGCAAAAAGGATTAATGATATGCTGTGGGAAAGAAAAGAAAAGCTTATTTCCCTTTTCAGAGTCGAGATTGCAAAAGAACGATTGTTTTTATTAGCTGTTTTAGAGGGCGATAAGGAAGAAGCACGTTCCATCTTTGCTTTGAAGGAAGTTAAACGGTTTTTAGCAATTAAACAGATGAGCAATAAACGAATCGCAGCTGCCTATGAGCTTTTCGTGAATGGGGACCGAGATAAGGCGGTTGCTCTATGCGAAGAGGGTGTTGGGTTGGAGGCTAATAATCCAAATGCTGCGGATGTTGTGTTGGAGAGGAAGATGATGGGGGTTTTGTTGGGGGATTGAGGTTTGGGTGGAGTTGATTATGTTGGTTTGGATCATATATTTAATTTTTGGATTATATCCTCTCCGCTTTGGACAATATATTTCTATTTTGAATCATATCTGTTCACCTTTGGATCATATATTTAATTTTTGGATCATATCCGCATTTTTTCCTTTCTAATTTAGGCTAACTCTACTATTAAATAGATGAAGTTAATAATTTCCACCTGAAAAAGAGTCATTTTTATTCCATTGTTTTTCGTAAAGATTAAGAATGGGGAAAAATGACTCTTTTTTTATTCAAATGTTGCTTTCGTACAACTTTGGATCATATATCCGTTTTTTGGATCATATCCTCCCTGCTTTGGACAATATATTTCTATTTTGGATCATATCTGTTCACCTTTGGATTATTTATTTAATTTTTGGATCATATCCGCATTTTTTCACAAATCTTCACTCCATTCTCTTCTTGAAAAATCATGGTTTGTAATAAACTCTGCCTTTATTTTCTCCTTTACTTGGTAAATTCATCTTTACTAGCATTTTGGAGGCGATTCCACGTGAGGTAAGCTGGGAGAATTCACGAAACTCCTTATTTGTAATGGTGGATTTTATCAATAAAAAGTAATCCATTACCGCCTTTTGATGGGCAGCTGCATCATATGTCTCACAATGAGGACAGCACCATTTCCGTTTTTGGCGAATCATTGCAAATTTCGCGCATGCTGGGCATTGCACTCCTGTAATTAGATCATTTGGTTGAATTCCATACTGTTTTAATAAATTTAAGGTTTCGGGAGTGTTATTTTTTAAGAGGTTTTTGGATATTTTGCGGAGAATCTTCCAATCAATCGCAATCATTTTATATTTTACAGAGAGTAATTCCCATTTTTCTAAAAAGCTGTGGCTGTGTATGACTTTGTCTTTAATTGCGGGATTTCCTTTTATGATGGTAGATGGCTTGCTGAAAATGACTAAGAAATCGATGGGAATTGGTGGGAAGTTGTGCAGCTTGAAGTATGTTTGCAATTGGTGCTGATGCCTTTTGGCTTGGGATATAGGATCAGAAAATCCCTCTTCCTTTTCATCAACTTTGCGAATCATTTGATTAAACTTAGCATCAAAGTAAACCTCTCCGTAATAATTTTTGCATTCAACAATGAGGCAAAACCGCTGGTTGAGAATGAGATAGTCTATCTGAAAATATGTTTTTCCATCATAAAGGCGGAGATTATGAATGATAAGACACTCTTTTTCCGGCAAAAATTGCAGATAATACTTCATTTCTTTCTCGCCGCGATAACCAGCTAAAAGTTTCCTTAAATCTTCCATTACATTCGGTCTAAGTTTATAAGTTTCTTTTAACCTTCCTACTAGCACCTCTGTTGATCTCAATCTATCACTCTTGCAAATTTCATTTAAGAACAATTTTCCACTTCCTTTCTTTTTTTCTAGATTAGTTATTCTACTTGATTGCTTGAAAATCCTTTTTGATAATGTGGCGGAATGTGCTTTGGATCATATATTTGTTTTTTGGATCATATCTGCTTTGCTTTGGATCATATATTTGTTTTTTGGATCATATCTGCTTTACTTTGGATCATATATTTGTTTTTTGGATCATATCTGCTTTGCTTTGAATCATATATTTGTTTTTTGGATCATATCTGCTTTGCTTTGAATCATATATTTGTTTTTTGGATCATATCTGCTTTGCTTTGAATCATATATTTGTTTTTTGGATCATATCTGCTTTACTTTGGATCGTATATTTGTTTTTTGGACCATTTCCACTGCTTTCGATTATATATCCACATTTCCGACCATCTCCACCCCACTCCAACCAACAAAAAAATCCCTTATCGCTCAACACAATAAGGGATTCTAACCTCAAAACTCCTCATAAACAGCTGGATCTTGATCCGCAATCCGCCCGTCTTCGCGTGTTAGCCCAGAAATTTGCTGCATTTGTTCTTCTGTTAATTGAAAATCGAATATTTCTAGGTTTTCTTTTTGTCTTTGTGGGGAGCTTGATTTTGGAATTGGCAAGGCTCCTAGTTGGGTATGCCATCTTAGGATGACTTGGGATATTGTTTTGCCGTGTGCTTTTGCTATTTGTTGAATCGTTTCGTTTTCTAGGACATTATTTGCTCGGCCGAGTGGGCTCCATGATTCGGTTACGATTCCGTTCTCTTTGTCATAGGCTAGTTGCTCTTTTTGTGAAAAAAATGGATGTAGTTCTACTTGATTAATGCTCGGCAATACGCCGGTTTCTTTTTTCAAGCGATCGAGATGCTCTGGTAAGAAGTTGCAGACACCGATGGAGCGAATGAGTCCCCATTTTTTGGCGTCAATTAACGCTTGCCAGGCTTCTACGTATAAATCTGTTTTGGGATTTGGCCAGTGAATTAGGAATAAATCGTAATAATCTAGTTTTGTGCGGTAGAGTGATTCTTGGATAGTATAGATGGCTTTGTCGTATTGATGGTGTCTTCCTGGAAGTTTGGATGTAAGGAATAATTGATCTCTGCTAACAGCACTGCGGCGAACGGCTTCACCGACTGCTCCTTCATTTTCGTAATTAAATGCAGAGTCGAGTAAGCGATAGCCCATATCAATTGCTGACGTCATCGCTTGAACACCAGACGCGCCTCGCAAATCATATGTACCAAATCCAATGGCTGGAATCACAAGGCCATCATTTAGCGTTATTTGTGGAATTGTTGTATGCATGATTGATATCCTCCTTCTATAAATTAGAAAAGATTTCCTCTCTTTAAAAGTATAGAGGATACTAGATAACAAATTCTACTGATATGCTTCATCTCTTTCATTAAATTATCTTTACTTCAAAATATTATTCTTTCAATACTTAGGCAATATGTTAAAATATAGTATATATATTAAAAAATGTATCGGAGGGATAAGGGATGAAAAGTACTGGAATTGTTCGGAAAGTGGATGAATTAGGTCGTATTGTTATTCCAAGAGAATTGAGAAGAACATTGGGAATTGAAATTAAAGATCCATTAGAGATTTTCGTAGAAGGGGAAAAAATCGTCTTCCAGAAGTATAAAGCCTTTGAGGAGTGTGCGATTACTGGGGAAGTCTCACCTGATAATATCACCATTGGCAACGGAAAGATTGTGTTAAGTAAAGAAGGCGCCGAAATACTAATGAAAGAATTAGAATCCGTTTTTGCGAATGATTCTCAGAAGTAAGCTTTCAAATTCCATTTATGATAGGACAATTCCCTCTTCATTCACTCGATAGACGGAATTGTCTTTTTTGATTATTTTATTGTCTCGGTGCAAACAGCATCACACCTACTCCTATTAGGCAAATACCTGCACCTATCCAGTCATTCAAATCAGGTGTTTTTCGATCAATCCCCCATCCCCATAAAACAGAGAGGATGATAAAGATACCTCCATATGCAGCATATACTCTTCCAAACGACATAAACGATTGAAAGGTTGCAATAATACCATATAAAACAAGAGATATTCCGCCAAATATCCCCCAATAATAAGGCTTGCCCTCTCGAAGCCATTGCCAAATGAGATAGCCCCCACCGATTTCAGCTATACCAGCCAAAATAAAAATGATAATTGTCATCAAAAATCACCCTACTATCCATTTTCCATTCATTATACCAAATAACTAGGGTAATTAATCACTTCTTTCCCGTCTACTTCTTTCAATCATTCTCACTGTTAATTTGTGAAAAAGCATCAAAAAAACATATAGAACTAGATAGGTAAAAATGGAGTAAAATTGCTTCCAGCCATTTAAATAAAAGGTTCCTGTATAGATAAAGAAGGTTTCGTATACCATTGCAATGACTCCCCAAGTGAAAATATAGACTATCTTTTTATGAAGACCACTTTTATACGGAAAGTAATTTAGAAAGATGACGTTAATCGCTGGATAGATTCCCCCAATCTAAATCAAACTCTCCCAATCTACCCCTATTCTAAAATAACCATATAAATCATATTTCAAATCGAGAAAGGTATCAGTTACTAGTTGAAGAAATGTGGCAAACAATGTCGTTGTCAACAATTCAATAGCTGTTAAGCGTTTTGGAATAAAATAAGCAATTGCATTAAATAAAATTACCATCAAGATAAGAACATAAAATAACTCCTGTCTATATTGGCTTGTCCGTTCTTTTTTCCTGCAACTTCATAAATAATCTTGTTATTAGATACCCACCAATATAGAGGAACCAATAAATCAGAAAAATATAGAAGAAATTAATCCATTTATAGGGTTCAAATAACCCGATAGCTGTCAAAAGTGGTTTAAAACCAAAGCCAAAAATAACTGCTAATATGGTTGCATAAAGATAGAAGTTTTTATTATGCTTTAACGTCCATTGAAATACGAGCATAATAGCCACTGGAATAATCGCCCCATCCAGTGAGAAGCTTGGTAAGAATGGCAGAAACTGATACGGGTAGGCCCATAAACCAAAGCGAATACCCGTTGCATCTACATAGGAAAATAACATATGCACAGCAAAACCAAAGAAACCAATTATGAATATACGCTTTCGATCAATAGTAAAAAATAAAACGATTAGTGGAATGACTAACATCAGCACTCCCACCCAAAACTGCCATGTATCCAAACCGGAATACTTACTCCAATACTCTATTGCCTCTTTTGTATAATTCTCTTGTATAGAAACTAATCGATCAAAAAAAGATCGTTGTTGGTCATTCATCTGATCACCTCAGGGATTATTTCATTTTTTTAGTATGAACTATTTTTTAGAAAATATTTCACTTACTTATCGCTCATTAAATAAAAAGAATGGGGCAGACTTCAATTATTAGAAACTTCTTTCGATTAATAGTAACTAGATGAACACTGGGGGTACTTTATGTATCATCGAATATGGAATAATGCTACTTATTTCCGATATTTTTTCTTTATTCTTTTATCTCAACTTTCGCAGAGTGATATCGGCAAATAAGCCTTGATATAATTAGGAAGGCCAGCGATCCACTGTTCAAGTTGACTTTGAATTATTTTTTTGATTTTCTTATTCG
>NZ_JBQKKM010000096.1:0-6163 GCF_052116745.1 Niallia sp. Sow4_A1
ATTAATTAGATTTTAAAGGTTAGAGAATGTTCAATCTTATAAAAAGATAGAAAACTCTCACCTGCATTTTAGAAAAACGTGCATCTTTTAAAGTGCTATGAATATTTCAGGTCAAATATGTTTTTCCTTCATTTTGATTAATAGTCCTCCTCTTCATGTCTTGTAATCTAATATGAATCTCATCGACAAAGAGTGATTTTCCTTGTATTATCTTTTTAATTATTGCTGAATATTTGATTGTACAAAATACACCTCATCTAATAAAAGATGAAGTGTATTTTATCCTTAACTCTAGTTCAGATATCGACCAATAGTATCAAAACTCATAATTGCTAGCTTAATTTATCCACAACACTCAGCATTCCATTTTCCTTGAGTGTCACTGTAAGAGTGAAGTTAATTATGTTTTGAATCCGAAACACAATTTATTTGATACAAATTGGTAAAAAAACTAATTCAAGGCTATCCCTTGCTAAACGGTTTTAATTTTGTAATGGTAGTCACGACGATTGCAATTGATAAAATACCTATAGAGATTAATATACTAATAAAAATCCAACTGTATGAAACATTCATTCCAAATAAAATCAAACTTCCTAAAAGAACCCCTAAAACAATTGGGACTCCTGACCAGAGAGAGATTTCTTTAGAGAAATGAATCAATATACGACCTTTAGTCCACCCAATAATATGGTACATAGAAAATTCCTTCGCTCGGTATTGAAGGAGTGCTGTAATACTCTCACTAACTGCTAGGTAAGAAAGCAGTACGGTTATCACTATAATGGAAATTTGTATGATTAATGTTTCATCCATTGTAAATTGACCTAGTGTTGTTTCCTTAGCTTTTTCAATGGAATATCCTAAGTTAGATATCTGAATAATCAGTAGTATAATCGAAATGAACAAAACCAAAATGGTTGGTAATATAAACTCTTTATAATGAATAATTGCTGGAACTTTCTTATATTCCATTATCCTAGTTTTATTCCCTGATCCATTTCTTAAAAATAATAAACATACCATGACCACGGTTAGGAACCATAATAATGAAGAGAGTAAATAAGGGAATGCATCTTGTTTGAATAGAGTAAATAAAATAATGCTAACTACATACCCAATAGTAATAATAATAAATTGTTCAAGACAGTTCCGTAGAAAAATAAATTTCCTTTTCCACCCTAATAGATATAGTAACTCATCTTCCTTATATAAGGCTTTTTTTTCAAAAGTTACTCTTGAATATAACCAAAGAAACCCAAAAAGAGAAAATAATATGAAAGAAATCACGGACATGTGATTCCAATTTTCACTCAGCTCTTGTGCTACCCCTAGAGTTGTCCAAGGCTCCAGTATCTGGCCTAAACCTTCAACATCTAATCTCATTTGTTTAAAAGAGGAACCAGCAACAATATCCACTTCATAACCAGATTTTAGTAGGTCTATTGCAACTTGTTCAATTTTCTCTTGAGCATCCACGTTATATTTATTTATCCCGGCCACTTTGATCCTTATTGCATCAATCGGTTTTTGACCTTTTACCATTTCAGCAGCTTCCAGGGTTGTTATCCCGCTCGCTGGTGTAGGAATAAAGCTTCCAGGAAAGATTGTAGATTGTACCACTTTACCGTCTAAGCTTTTTGACTCTGTGGTAGAATATATACCTAATGGGCTTGAAGCTAACTGGTTAGTATCCTTATTAGGTGAAAATTCTCCCACTTGTTCAATAATAAAGGGCACCTTTTGACTTTGATAGGCACTTATCCCCTTTTTATTTACTGTTTTATATATTGGGGGAGGTCCATCTTCAAGTATGGGCACTTCTAGATTATTTTCATTTATTTTATAGTTGATTTTTGATGCTATGTAATAAATCGAGGTATCTTGGTCAGACATAAAGCGATCAGTCTCACTTATACTGAAATCCTCCCCAATCTTTACAGCTGTCCCCTCAAACGGTTTTTGGAATTTAGATAAATCTAAATTATATTCTCTATTATCAAGCACTTTAGCTTTAGATAGTTCATTAATTACTTGCTCCATTTTTTCAGGTTTTTCATAGCCCATTAATAGTGAGTCATCTTTCATCAGGCCTAATTTCTCCTGATATTCTCCGAGATCTACATCTATCCTATCTGTCTTCACAGTCATATATAATGGAATATTTATATCATGCCGCTGTATAACTTTGATAACGGGTGGATTTCCTAAACTTTCCCGAACTTCTTTAAATTCAATATCATTAATCTCTTTATCTAATTCAGAATAGTCAATTCCAGTTAACTTACTTTCGCTCTCAACATCAATAGCAGCTAATAGATAATAATTAAAAGGCATTAGGACTGTCATTGCTACACCTGTTAATGAATTTGGATACGAAGCGTCAATATATTGTATGTTTCCTGGAACCGAACCATCAAAATAATATAACTCCTCTTTCTGATCAATAGGATATTTATGAATCCCATCCGAGGTATAAAATTGCCAAGAAAATCTTGTTGGTTCCTTTAATACTGGAAGTTCAATAGACATCCTTTTACCACTAAAATACCCTAGAGATGCTACTGGAGCGGCCAATTCTATGTCTGGGTTTCTTTTAATCTGTTCCCAATCAGAAATAGAAATACCACCTCCCCCATCACCGATATAATTCTCTTCAATCATTCCTAATTTTTTTTCAACATCTGTTCTTGTAGAACTTGGTCGTACTAGGATGTCATATGTACCTCGTCCGTATTCTTCTACGGAATGATTAACTGCTAACTTAATTTCTTTTGTGCTCTGAAAACCTAATGGAATAAGTGTATATAAACCAATAAATGCTAATAAAATGGTAATGGAGATCAACTTTCTGCTTAAAATACGAACCCAAGCAAAACGTATCATACAAATACCTCGTTTTCCTTCAAATTACCTTTGTATAATTTATAGGTCTTATCACCAAGTTTCGCAACTTCCTCATCATGGGTTACAATAATAATCGTTTGTCCTTTATTTTTGCATTCAATCAGAATGCGCAGAATGTTATCTCTATTTTCAATATCTAAGTTCCCAGTCGGTTCATCACATATCAGTACCTTTGGATTAGCCATTAAAGCTCTAGCAATCCCCACTCTTTGCTTTTCCCCTCCTGATAAAGATTCTGGCAGTCTAGCAAACAAAGAATTATTAATTCCCACACTCTCAAGTAATTTTTTCGCTCTAATATATAGTTCCTTTTTCGGATAATCATAAATAAGAGGTAACATGACATTATCAATAACAGAGTAGTGGGGCAAAAGTTTGAAGTCCTGAAATATAAAACCAATATTTTTTTTTCTATACTCGCTTCTCGCATTTTCATTCATGTGATAAATATTAGTTCTCTCATATAAGACCTCGCCTTTATCAGGCTTTAAAAGTCCTGAAATACATTTAAGTAAAGTAGACTTTCCTGTACCCGAAGGGCCTACGATCGTATACCACTGTCCCTCTTCAATAGACAAGGATACATTTTCTATTATGGAATTGGATTCAGAAAATGACTTTTGTAAATACTTTATATCAATCATGACGTTCCTCCTTAAATTGATTAATTACAATCACCCTAGTCAGTTGACTAGGGTGCCATAGAATTTACATTTATTTTCTTAGTGTTACTGTTCCTGTTGCACGTGCAGTTCCACCCCCAGCGGATGAAACAGTTAGTGTAAGGTTCCATTTGTCGGTACTTAAGGAACCTAGATGATATGTAGATGATCTAGTTGTACTATAATAATTAGCAGCAGGATCTGTAAATCGAGTAGTAATACCATCATGGTACTTTACATTATAAATTCCGTTACCCCCACCCCAAGAAATAGTTTTAGTCATTGTAGCAGAAGAACCAATTATAATTTCATTTTTCGGACCACTAATCTTTGCTTCAGTTGGTATTGCTGCAGATACGTTAGATAAACCTATTCCTAGAGATATACCTTATTGCCAATCCACCAACCGTTAATCTTTTCATTATATTCATTCGAATTCCACCTCCAATATTTTACAATTAAAGTATACTAAATAATATATTGCACGTAAACTATTTTTTCAAAAAATTCACACTAATCTATCTTATTTAAATTCAAATCTTTTTTCACTACTAAATGCTTAAGCAATAGACTCTATTTCTGATACATCTTGGTAGAAAAGATATAAAGCGCTATTACTTTAAATCTTCACTGCCAATGAATTCCATCTTTCTGTAAAATTTATTATTACTAGCATTGAAGACATGTTTTACAGTGTCATAACCTGCACTTTTAATAACGATATTTTATGATCAGTTAATCCATATGGATACACCATTAGATTTCTTGAAGATTCTTATACCTATAGATAAATTGCCTGATTTTTTCGAAACATCTAAACAGCCTGCTTTTTAGACAATCAATTTATTGTACACGACAGTCTCATTAGGCATTTACTCATTCTCTACTACTATTTTGCCAATCATACTTCCCGTTTCTACTATTTTATGTGCTTTACGTAAAGTTTCGGCATTAATTGGTCTAAGTGTTTCAGTTAGGGTTGTTGTTACTTTCCCTTCATCTATTAGTTTACTTAGTTTGGATAAAAGTTCATGTTGCTTGATCATGTCTGTAGTTTGATACATGGATCTTGTAAACATAAATTCCCAAGCAAACGTTACACTTTTATTTTTTAAAGCAGTAAGGTCGATAGGATTTTCCATTTCTACAATCGAACAAATACTTCCTTGCGGGAAAATAATATTGGCCATGTTTTGCCAATGCTGCTCTGTTTCGTTCAAACATAGAATATATTCAACGCCTTTTATATCATGTTCTTGTAGTTGATTTCGAAAGTTTTCGTGATGGTTAATGATATAATCAGCACCTAATTTATTCACCCGTTGCTTACTCTCCTGTCTAGAAGCTGTGGCAATCACTTGTAAACCAGCCAATTTAGCTAATTGAATCGCTATTGAGCCAACTCCACCTGCTCCACCAATAATAAGAATGCTCTTAGATTGATTTTCTTTGTGGTTATTTATATCTATCATTAATCGATCAAATAAACTTTCCCATGCTGTTATCGATGTCAATGGTAACGCAGCTGATTGAGCAAAATTCAAAGACTTTGGCTTTAATCCAACAATTCTTTCATCAACTAATTGATATTCGCTATAAGTCCCTGATCGTGTTAGGTCACCAGAATAAAAGACTTCATCCCCAGGCTTAAATATTGTACAATCTGATCCGATTTCTTCCACCACTCCACTTGCATCCCAACCTAAAATCCTTGGTTCTTTTTCTTCTTTATCTTTTGGAGCTCGAACCTTTACATCGACCGGATTAATTGAAATAGCTTTAATTTTAACAAGTATATCTCTTTTGGTTGGTGTAGGTTTTTCCAATTGAACATCTACCAAACTTTCTTCCCTTTCAATCGGTAAATATTTGTATAATCCAACTGCCTTCATTTAAATGCCCTCCTTTTTTATTCATGTTTATTATAAAAAAGAAATATGCTAAGGGTAAGTACGCACATTCTTGTAATCTGGTATCAACCATGTTACCTATTAGGAATGGAAGGAAAAGAGTGTGTACTAACATTCTTGTAATCTGATATTAACTATGTTACTAATTAAGAATTAAAGACTAAGAAGAAATGAGAAAGGTATGAGTACGGATGAGAAATCGAAAGAAAGGGTATGGATGCCCCGAAGGCTGTCCGGTTGAAGGAACTCTTGATGTAATTGGAGGTAAATGGAAAGGAGTCATTCTATTTTATTTATTAGATGGAACGAAGCGATTTAATGAATTCAATAGATTAATGCCCGGTATTACTAAACGAATGTTATCTCTCCAATTAAAAGAACTCGAGGAAGATGGAATTGTCCATCGCCAAGTTTATCCTGAAATCCCCCCTAAAGTTGAATACTCATTGACTGAGTTTGGGAGAACGCTAGAACCAATTATTTCTCTAATGAATGAATGGGGAGAAAATTATAAAGAATTTTTAAAAGAAAATAAACGCGAGCTAAAATAATTTTAAAGAAACTTTATTTCAAATATTCAACTGCCAAAAAGTCCTTCCCCGCTCCATTCTCCCTCTCACTCCCCTCAAACCCTTGCGTCTCTATGTCCCTTCCCTCTTTTCTCGCCTTTTTTCTTCATTCCAT
>NZ_JBQKKM010000097.1:0-5634 GCF_052116745.1 Niallia sp. Sow4_A1
AAAAACGAAATTTTGATGAAAGAAAATGTTTAGAAAGCGGATACAAAATTAAAAGTTTTATTTTATAAAAAGGGAGCTAAAAAAACTCCCACAAAAACTTGACTCAATCGTTTTTTCTCGGTGACTTGATTTATTTTCTGATTTTGTTTAAAATCCATTATGGAGTCCTCCTTGGTTACAAATTAGGGGTCATTTCGTCGACGATTTGACACCCCGCATCATACCAAGAGGGCTCTTTTTGTTCAAGTCCCCGAAAATCCTTCTAACAGGAATGCTACTATAATCATTTTTGTAAAATTAAAACAAAGGGGATATTTTTAATGAAACGTAAACTTACTTTTTTAGTAGTATTTTTGATTCTTATTCTAGCTGCCTGTACCTCAAAACAAAGTTCAAATGAGAAGGAAGAGGAAAAAAACAAAGAAAATGAAATAGTAGATGCAACTGAATCAAAAGTGGATGGGCTAAAAACAACTAATTTTGAAATATTAACAGGAAATGAATTTACTATAGTAGCAAAAAAAGCCATCCACCAATTAAACAGTAAGGTGACTGTGGAGGCTTTTACTTTTAACGGTTCTGTACCCGGTTCACAAATTCGTGTCAAGGAAGGAGAAAAGGTTAAAATTAATTTTAAAAATGAATTACCAGAGCCTACTTCCATACACTGGCACGGTATTCCCCTTCCGAATGAAATGGATGGAATACCTGGTGTAACCCAAAATGCAGTTCAACCGGGTGAATCCTTTACTTATGAATTTATTGCTTCCGTTCCAGGAACTTACATGTACCATACACACCAAGATGCAGTAAACCAATTAGATAAGGGACTTTACGGCTCTTTTATTGTAGAACCAAAAGAGAAAACATATGATAGAGATTACACTCTAATGTTAGATGAGTGGATCAGCAGTTCTGCCGTATCTGATATGTCTTCTGGCGATATGGCTGGTATGGACAATAGCAACATGAACGGAATGGATCACAGCAATATGAGTGGTATGGATCATGGCTCAAGTTCTAATGATCAAGAACAAAGTGGTAATGCTTCGATGGGACATAATATGAATATGTACGACATTTACACGATGAACGGGAAGAGTGGAGAAGCGATTGAACCGTTGAAAGTAAAAGAAGGAGAAAAAATTCGGATACGCTTAGCCAATATTGGTTATTTACCTCATAACATTCATCTGCATGGTCATACCTTTAAAGTGGTAGCCATTGACGGTCAGGAATTAAACGAACCAAAGGAAATCAAAGATCAGTTAATCTCAATTGCTCCAGGGGAACGTTATGATATCGAGTTTACTGCAGATAATCCTGGCGAATGGTATCTAGAATGTCACGGTGACATGGAAGGTTCAAAAGGAATGAAAGCCATGATTCAATATGAAGGAAATAACGATTCTAATGATAAATCTAATCAGGATGAAAAATTACCTATATTCTCGTTTACGAATTATGGGAATGCAACAAATGGAGGATTTACTCTTGACCAAAAGTATGACGTTGAATATACAATGGATCTAAACGGAAATAATACAGATAATATCTGGACAATTAATGGTAAAACGTTCCCAAATACCGATGGTATTAATGTAAATAAAGGTGATTTAGTTAAAGTAAAATTAGTCAACAATTCTCCAACTGGAGTAATTCACCCAATGCATTTACATGGACACTTTTTCCAAGTATTAAGTAAAAATGGTCATCCATTAGATGGGGCTCCTATTTTCAAAGATACGATTAGTTTAGAGCCCGGTGATGAATATGTTGTCGCATTCGAAGCTGACAATCCAGGAAACTGGCTGTTCCACTGTCATGATTTACACCATGCAACAGCAGGTATGGTGGATATGATAAAATATGAAGGATTTCAACCAAGTTTTACACCTGATCCGAATGCCAATAATAAACCTGAGTAACTATAGTCTCTCAAAAAAAGAGGTAGAAACCGTTTTTGCGGTGTCTACTTCCCTTTTTATGATTAAAGTTATTTCTGCTTTTTATATAATCCACTTTATAAGACTAATTATTTTTCCCACTACAACAACTACTCGTGTTGGAAGTTTCTTCTCTACATGAAGAACACTTACCTTCTTTTGATTTTTTGACATGACGAATGAAAGCCCATCCAGCATAACCGAAAATAACTATCCCAATTACAATACTTGCTATCATCCCACTTCACCTCTTTCCTTTATGCTAATCCAAACATTCTTCCTCCTTGATACACTAGAAATGAAATTATATAGGCCAAAGTAAGTGAATATATAATAGAAAAAATGGTCCACTTTTTTGAACCTCTTTCTTTATAAATGGTTGCTGTTGTTGCTAAACAAGGAATATACAACAAGATAAAGACCATAAAGCTATATGCAGCTAGAGGTGTGTATTGAGAAACAAGTAAACCTTGTAACGTCGCTTCATCTGGTACAAAGTAAATGATATTCATGGTTGAAATAATGGCTTCTTTTGCTAGAAAACCAGTTAACAAGGAAGAAGCTGCCTGCCATGAACCAAACCCAAGTGGAGCTAGAATAGGGGCGATCACACCACCAATAACTGATAAAAAGCTTTTATCCATCTCTACATTTAAGCCGCCAGGTCCTGTATAAGACAATAACCATATAAGGACAGAGCCGGCAAAAATAAACGTGCTTGCTTTTCTTAGAAATCCCTTTCCTTTTTCCCACGTACTTTTCCATAATGCTTGCCCTTGGGGTAGACGATATGGCGGTAATTCTATAACAAAAAGAGATGTTTCTCCTTTTAATATCGTTTTTGAAAATACTCTTGCTAACACTAACGAGAGTACAATCCCAAGTACATATAATGATAAAACAACTATTGCTTTATTTTTGATAAAAAATGCACCTACAAATAACGCATATATAGGAAGTCTTGCAGAGCAGGACATCAGAGGCGTTAGTAGTGTCGTTAATAATCTTTCCTTTGGGGTTTCAATCGTTCTGGCTGCCATTATTCCTGGCACATTACAACCAAATCCGATAATCATTGGGATAAATGCCTTTCCATTTAAACCAACTTTATCCATGATACGGTCCATAACAAGTGCCACTCTTGCCATATACCCGGAGTCCTCCAAAAGAGCAATAAAAAAGAACAGAATAAACATTTGGGGAATAAACACTAATACCCCACCGACACCAGCAATAATTCCATCTACGATTAAATCACGAATAAATACGGAAACACCAAAAAAAGATAACAGTCTTTCAAATCCTATTGTAACAGGACCTGAAATAAGGCTATCCAATAAATCGGATAATGGGGTTCCAAGCCAATCAAAGGTTAACATAAACATGATATACATCATGAATAAAAAGATAGGAATCCCCAATATTCGGTTTGTAACAATTCGATCAATTTTATCTGTTAAAGGAATGTTACTTTGATGAGTTCTTGTAACAGAATTATTAAGTAAGTGATCTATAAATTCTTGGCGTTTTCTGTATATATATTGACTAACTGATTTAACTTTGTATGATTGTTTTATTTTTACCTCAATATCATCCATTAAATTATTTAGTACTTCTTCTTCCATATAACCTTTTAAATATGTCTTGACGTATTGGTTACCTTCCAATAATTGAAGTGTTAACCATTTAGTTGATAGGCTATTATTTTCATGAAGGAACCCTTGTATCTTTTCAATTGCTTCCTTAATTTCTTTGCCGTAGTCAACTAAATTTCGGTTAAAATATTTATCTTTGCTAACCGATAATGTGGCTGATAATTGTTCACAACCCTTACCTGATCTAGCAATAACCGGTGTTACTTTCACTCCAAGAAGGGAGGATAATTTCTCTATATCAATTAATATACCTCTTTGTTTTGCAACATCTACCATATTCAAACAGATATCAACTGGCTTTCCATATTCTAAAATTTGTATGGTCAGATGCAAATTTCTATGTAATTGAGACGCATCCAGAATATTTAATAACTTGTCTACATGGTCTTCTAATAAAAATTGGGAGACAACAGCTTCATCCTTTGAAAGTGGACTTAATGTATAAATACCTGGTAAATCAATAAGTTTATCCCTTTTATTTTTCAATAAGCCTACTTTTTTTTCTACTGTAACACCGCTCCAATTACCTACATATTCATATGAACTTGTTAAATTATTAAATAAAGATGTCTTTCCTGTATTCGGATTTCCAAGAAGCGCAATTTCCATTATTATCTCTCCACTTCTGTCTATAAAGCTCCCTTTCTACGAATTACAATACATTAATTTTTATCATCGATAATAACCTTAACGTTTAGGCAGAACGTCGATTGGATTTAATAAATTACCATTTTGATAGACTTTAAAGTCAAGATGGGTACCAGTTGATTCACCTGTATTACCCATGATCCCTACTTTTTGCCCTTGCGCTACAATTTGCCCTACTTCAACACCTATAGAATCTAAATGAGAGTATTCTGTGGTATAACCGTTATCATGTTTAATTTTAACCGTTAAACCTGCACTGTAATACCATCCTGTATAGTAAACTGTCCCACCTTTTGAAGCAATGATAGAGTAATCTGAAGGAGCTGCAATATCAATACCTTTATGATAACTCCCCCAACGAGGTCCTTGGTAAGAGGTAATGACTCCACCGATAGTTGGCCAAATAAAATCTCCGTTGCCTTGCGGGGCTTCCACTTTTATATCATTAGATGAACTAGTAGATTGTTTTTGAATATTTTGGGTACTTTCCTTTTTCGTTTTATTGGCATTAGCTATTTTTATTTGATTCATCATTTCATTTCTTTCTTTTTCTAAAACTTTCACTTCATCTTGAATGGCCTTTTCTTTGGTTTCTTGTTCTTGTTGACTAGTGATTAAATCTGCTTCTTTATTCTTCAATTCAGAACGCATTGATTCTATTGATAATAGTTCAGATTCTAGCTCTGCTTGAGCTTTCTCGACTCTTTCCTTATCATTTTGATGTTCCTTTAGGATGTCTTGATCTGCTTCTACAATGGTTAAAACTGCTTCTGTTCTGTTAATAAAGTCACCAAAACTTTGAGCGCCAAGCAAAACTTCTAAATAGCTAATGGTTCCTCCGGATTCTTGCAATGAACGTGCACGATCTTTTAGCACTACATTTCTTGCTTCTATTCGCTTCCATATCTCATCGATTTCTGCCTGAAGGCCTTCTATATTCCTCTTTGTTTCGGTAATTTGTTGATTTTTATTATTTATTTCTGTCTGTGTTTCTTTTATCGAAGAGTTGAGTTTTCCTAACTCTAGTGAAGCTGTTTCCAATTTCTTTTGTAATTCTTGTATTTTATTATTAACAGATTCTACATCTGATGATGTATATTCTGCTGCTTTTACTGGAGAAACCTCGCCTAACACAGTGCCTAACCCTAATGAAGTGATTAATGAAAATGCAACAAGAGTTTTCTTCACGTTCGTATTCTTCCTTTCTTTGCGCTACTCATAATTAAACAAAGTTCTACTATTAACAAGAGTGAATTTAATCCTATCGTATTACTAAAGTAAGCGTCAAACTATACCCACATGGTTTGACGCTTTTTTATATGCGATAATCTCCTAGAGATTACACATAATGGAGGTTTTGCTATATGAAGAGATCCGATCTTAGA
>NZ_JBQKKM010000098.1:0-4642 GCF_052116745.1 Niallia sp. Sow4_A1
ACTGTCCGTTAAGAGTGGGATAAAGTGAAACTTTCATCAGTGGGATGCCTTCCCCCACTGATGATTAGTTGAACCAATCGGACCTTTACGGACAGTTCTTCTCCCATTAACCTCTTCGCATTCTCCTCCAGCTTAAAGGGAATGTCACTCCGTTAAAAGTGGGGAAAACTGTAAAGATTATAAAGGGAGTTTATCTACTATTTCATTTATTTTACATAACTTAACAATCTAAAAGTAGAATTAACGAATAAAGTGTAATAATATTCTATATGTATTAGTAAGTGTAACATGAAGTGGCATTTTTTTCGAAAATTACGCCCCTAAAAAGATGAATTTAAAATTACTATATTGACACTAAAGGAGACACTATGACAGAAAAACACCTAATTGCCTTAGACCTTGACGGAACTTTATTAAAAGATGATAAAACCATTTCTCCCCTTACAAAAAAAGTCATTCAAAAAGCGATGAATGATGGTCATGAAGTGATGATTGCAACTGGGAGACCTTTCCGCGCAAGCGAAGCGATTTATCATGAATTAAACTTACATACTCCTATCGTTAACTTTAATGGAGCTTTTATTCATCATCCAAAAGATTCAAATTGGGGTTTTTATCATTCCCCGCTTGATATAAAAACAGCTCGTGATATTGTGTCTGCGTGCAATGATTATCCTTTTCATAACATTATCGCAGAAGTAATGGATGATGTGTACTATCATTATCATGATGAAAAACTAATCGATATTTTTTCCTTAGGAAATCCAAAAGTAACGGTTGGAAACCTACTCGAATTTTTGGAAAGTGCTCCTACTTCAATCCTAATTCATGCAGAAGAAGAGCATGTTCCTGCAATCCGCAAGCATTTATCTGAAGTCCATGCAGATTTAATTGACCATCGCCGTTGGGCAGATCCATTTCATGTCATTGAAATTGTTAAAACAGGGATAAATAAATCAATTGGATTGCAAAAGGTGTCTGATTACTATCAAATTCCACAAAAAAATATTATTGCCTTTGGGGATGAAGATAATGACTTTGAAATGATTGAATATGCTGGAAAAGGGGTAGCAATGGGGAATGGGATTGATGAGTTAAAAGCCCTTGCTAATGACATTACTTTATCCAATGAAGAAGACGGAATAGCTATTTATTTAAATGAGGCTTTAAACCTTCGTGCTCTTTAAAAGTTGGGTATCTTTACCGTCTTTAAAGCTGATACTTTCGACCATACTATAATAGAAGCAGCAAATCACTGTTTCACTTGAAAATGAAATGCTTCTTTGTCTTTCCAATTATACTCTAACACTCGGAGGGATCATGAATGGGAAAACGAAATAAATCGAAACGCTTCGTACAGCAAGGAGTAGACTCCGTATCAAAGCATTCCGAACGTATCCCTTATCATATGACATATGCTGAAGCTGAGAGCTACAAAATGTCAAATGAAAGACAATTTCATGGAGGATTAGAATAAATGGGAAATAGACTTTTTCAAGAAGCCAGACAAGCAGTTGAAGTAGCTAAATATGCGAACGGCAAAGATTTAGACGGCTTAGTTGATAAAGCAAAGAATGCCATTAGCTCTGCATATTCGAACACAACTACAGCCGAACAGTCGCAATTAGCAGCTTTACAAAAAGAGCTGGATCAAATTCACACACAATAATGAATGAAGCTGTCCAAATAAAGTTACTCTTTACAAGCGTATAAAAAGAAAACGCTTGGGAGATATACTTTATTGGACAGCTTTTTTTTAGTAGTTTCGCAAGCCTGTTATGGAAATAAGCCGTAAGTTCAAGAAAATGTTTCTAACACCACTGGATATGGCTCTTTTCCCTCTTCCGAAAAGTATAAAATAACCGTTCCATTCGTAGGAAGATCTTTCTTATTCAAATGAATTTCTAGCATAAATTTGTGATTGGTTAATGGCACTTTCTTTTTGGCGATTAATTCATTGTGGCCATCCTCCACTGTATAATAGACATCATCTTCACTACCAGAAATCATCCCTTTAACGAGATAATTTCCATTTGCCCCATTTACAGAGAGATTAGAAAGATCCACTTTTTCTTTATTAGAATTTGCCGATGCTGTGGACATATACGGAGTAAATCCACTTATGATAACACATAAGACAACTGCTAGTATTTTCTGCAAACCAACAACCTCCTTTATGCTTTTCGAAAGAAACCTAGTACTGCTGTCGTCTGTACGACATTGGTAAATGCATGTGGATCAACTTCCTTAATCACTCGTTCTATATCATATAGTTCATAACGTGTCACAACAATCATTAGCATTTCCTTTGGTTCATTGGAAAATGCTCCCCGTGCTGGCAAAATTGTAATACCCCTAACTAATTTTTCATGGATGGCAATCTTTAGTTCTGTCGTTTTCTTTGTAATAATCATCACGGTTAATTTTTGATGTGCAGTATGTATCGTATCAATCACCTTTGTTGCCGCATAGAGATTCACTAGCGTATATAAAGCTTTTTCCCAACCGAACATGGCGCCTGCTGTAATGATAATTGCTCCATTTAATATAAAGAAATAAGTACCGACTGGCTTATCTTGCACCCGAGAAAGAATCATTGCGATAATATCCATTCCGCCAGTAGATGCTCCCCACTTTAACGTTAACCCCACGCCAACTGCAGCAATTACACCACCAAAAACAGCATTCAGCAAAATATCATGGGAATAGCTTGTTACTGGAATGATTTCCATAAACAAAGACATAAAAACTACGCTTAAGAAGCTAAAACAGGTAAAGGATCGCCCTACCTTTAACCAGCCAAGTATAGCAATGGGAACATTGAGAATAAATAATAATATCCCTGTGGAAATTGGTGTTACTTTTGATACAAGTTGAGCTACTCCTGCAAAGCCGCTTGCATACACATCAGCAGGTATTAGGAAAAAATTCATGGCAATAGCATTTAATAATGCCCCAAAAATAACAACAATTAATTTTTTTGTTAATAACCAATACATATGTATCCTCCATTACTTTATATAGTAATTTTTACTATTATTGCATTTACTATTCATTGTTTTTTCCCTTGAAATTTTATAAACTACAAATAAGTATGCCTTGTTATCAAAAAACAAGGCATTTTCACAGAGATTATTGTTATTTATCATAACTGTACTCCAATTACCATATGTTTTTATAAAAAATAGAAAGAAGTGGAATGAATATGACTTTTAAAATCCTAGCAGATAGTGCAAGTGATTTACCTCTATCCTATTATGAGAAACATGAGGTGACACTATTACCGCTAAAAGTTAATTTAGACGGGATAGAATACGAGGATTTAAAAACAATTGAACCAACCACTGTCTATAATGCTATTCGTAGTGGACAAGTTCCAAAAACATCACAAGTTTCTCCAGCATTATTTAAAGATGTTTTTACAGCATTAGCCCAAAATAATGAAAAAGCTGTGTATGTTGCATTTTCTTCGCAATTATCTGGAACATACCAAACAGCAGTAATGATTTCGGAGCAAGTAAAGGAAGAATATCCTAATTTTGATTTCACAATCATTGATAGCAAATGCGCATCATTAGGTACTGGTTTAGTTGTTCAAGAAGCGGTGAAACTCCGCGATCAAGGTAAAGACGTAAGTGAAATTATACCACGACTAAAGTTCTTATGCGAGCATATGGAACACTTATTTACAGTGGAGGATCTAGAATATTTAGCCAAAGGTGGCCGTGTTTCAAAAGCATCTGCATTTCTCGGTGGGTTACTAAATATAAAGCCTCTTCTTCATGTAGAAGATGGAAAATTGGTTCCTCTTGAAAAAATTCGTGGCAAAAAGAAGCTCTTGCGCAGAATGATGGAACTAATAGAAGAGCGGGGCGAAAAATTGGATCAACAAGTGTTTGCCATAAGCCATGCAGATGATGAAGCAACAGCTTTAGAAGTGAAAGAAATGATTGTAGAAAAATTCCATCCACAAGACGTATTCATTTCTTCCATTGGTGCATCTGTTGGTTCACATACTGGTGCAGGAACAATCGCTATTTTCTTCTTAAATAAAGTTTCGGAATAACAGCTTTAACATAGAATAAAGTTTACTCCTTTCACTCATACTATCAATGTTCTATGGAACAAAAGATGATGCTGAAAGGAGTATTTATTATGCCACATACTTCTGATAATGATAAAAAAGCAAAAGACAACAATGCATTGCGTCATGAAAAGAACATGATGCGTGAAAAAAACCGCAAAAATGGTAAACATCAATACAGCAAAAAAACAGATCATTTATAAGTTATGGAGGGGCTGTCAATGGGATTGGCAGCTCTCTTGATAGGGTTTGTTTTTGGTGTGGTGATTTATGGTTTCTTTGTTTGTTACCTTTTGATGCTGTTTTTTGTTAAGAAAGGCGTAGAGAGCGATTCTCTGTTACCTTTCCATGCAGATTTCTGCTCTAGTGGGCTTAGAGAACACTCCTCTGTTACCTTTCCATACGGATTTCTGCTCTAGTGGGCTTAGAGAACACTCCTCTGTTACCTTTCCATGCAGATTTCTGCTCTAGTGGGCTTAGAGAACACTCCTCTGTTACCTTTCCATGCAGATTTCTGCTCTAGTGGGCTTAGAGAACACTCCTCTGTTACTTTTCCAT
>NZ_JBQKKM010000099.1:0-4620 GCF_052116745.1 Niallia sp. Sow4_A1
ACTCGCTTGGATTCAACCTGTTTTTAGTACGCATAAATAAACACCAACTTAAATAATTAATAAGTCTATTATAACCTATTTTATCCGTTGGTGTTATTTATTCCGTGTAAGTTTTTTTTGGATAAATCTGCATAAAAAGTGCACGTTTTGGGGGTAAAATATAGGTTGATGCATATTTCCCAAGGAGAATAATACTATGCAAAATTATATTCAAAAGTTGATTGCATCCTATCGTTCGGATGCAGAGTCTGTCTATCAAACTTGGTTTATTAATAATGATGAACGATTAAAAGCTTTCCGGACCATACGTAATGGTATTAAACAAGTGATTGAAGAGATTGAACGTAATCAATTTGGTAATGATTATAAAGGTACTTCATTAGAAGTAGTAGTAACAGCAATTGCAGAACAAAAGCAGATTTTCACAGGAGCAGCACATGCGTTTTATTGGAAACCGAAACTTCGTATTCCTGATATCTATGAGAATGAAAATAATAAACAAATATTTGCCCGTTTCCTTAAAAGCTGTCTACAAAATACTAATGAGAGAACCTTATTAGAAGAAGTGCTAAAACTTAATGAAAAGAATATCAAAGGACTGGGTCCTGCAGTAGCGAATATATTATATTTCTTACACCCTACTGTATTTCCTCCGTTTAACACTGCAATTGTAAACGGTTTTAACGTTCTTTTTAATGAAAAGATAAAACTCGGTTCATGGACAGAATACCTTCGGATGCGAGAAATTATGCTAGATTATAATAAACAAAACAGTGTCTTACTTTCAAAAGATTTAGGGGCTATTGGGGGACTCTTTTTTGAAGTTGGTGTTGGAAGGTTAGTTATCGAAGAAAATCATAAGATGGTTTTAAAACAAATAGAAAAACGAGAAAAAACAAATCAGAAAAGACATTCAGAGGTTATCAATGATGCAATCGAAAATAATGATCATTCGGAAATGCAATACCATTTGGCTAGATTAGGAAAATCTCTTGGATACCAGGTTTGGATTGCTAGAAATGATCATAAACGGGAATGGAATAATCAAAAACTAGGTGAATTTTCGTTACACCAATTGGAACTTCCAAACGTATCAGCCCAAGTACAGGATACCATTTCACTTATTGATGTTCTCTGGTTAAATGATAGTGGTTCTATTATTTGTGCCTTTGAAGTAGAAAAAAGTACATCCATCTATTCAGGGATTTTAAGACTCTATGATTTAGCTCTAACTATACAGGACCATAATTGTAAACTATATTTAGTTGCTCCAAATAAACGTGAAAAAGAAATTAAAGCCCAACTATTAAGACCCTCCTTTCAACATGAACAAATGTGCAGTATTTCCTATATTCTTTTTTCCGACCTTCGATGCGATTGTGATGCTATGTGTAAGTTTGGTACGAATTCAGCAGTTTTGGACAAAATAGCTATAAGCATCTAAAAACAAAGCCGCTACCTATCTTGGTAACGGCTTTGTTTTATGATTCTTTTTTCACCATAGCTGAAAGAGAGTCGATTTCTTTTCGCAGCTTTTCATTTTCTAATTCAAGTTTTGACATTTTTGATTCCAAATCATTTGAACAATGTGCATCATGATTATGACCTTTCCCATGACCCCCATGACTTCCGTGACCTTTCATACAAAAAATCATCATCAATGGACAAGCCAACAACAGTAAAAAGGGTAACCACTCCATAAAATCACTCCTTCGTATTATTTCTTTATCATACTAAGAAAAAGTGGAGATTTTATGGAGAAAATGAGAAAATCAAATTATTTTTTACTTTACTTCATTATACTGATTCCGTTTGGTGTTTTACCGACTTCTATTGTATTAGTCACTTTCATTTGTTTTGTATCAATAACCGAAACCGTATTTTCGTACATGTTTGTCACATATAGTCGCTTAGCATCAGGACTTGTTACCACCCCATGGGAACCCTTACCAGTTTCAATTGTTGTTGATACTGTTTTCGTAGCAAGATCAACAACAGAAACTGTATTAGAAGGTGCATTTTCAGTACCTTGATTAGCCACATATGCATATTGATTATTAGCATCAATATAAACTTGTGCTGGACCATTTCCAACCTCTATTTTTTGAACTTCTTCCGTTTCTAGATCCACAATCGCAAGCATATTTTCTCCATTTAAGGTTGCAACAAGCGTCTTACCATCGGATAATATTCCTGTTGTAACTGGAGTTGATCCTACTGTTATTTTCTTATCTTCTTTCATTGTTTTAAGATCTAAGACACTAACTGTATCTTCTCCCATATTGGCAATATAAGCCTTTTGGCTATCTGCTGAAATTCTAAATCCATGTGGTCCTTTTCCTGTATTGATCGTTTGTATGACACTATAGTTATTCATATCAATGACAGATACATTATTATCCTCATTATTAGTTACTAAAGCGAGTTTCCCATCCTCTGTGAAAACAATATGTGCGGGATGATTACCAACTTCTATTGATTTTAAAAGCTCATTTGTTTCCGTATCATAAAATACTGCTAATCCTGGCATTTCCATTTGTTCTCCTCCATGATTCATTGCGGGAACAACAACCGCTCCGAGTATTTTTCCATCAGGAGAAACTTGAACATTGTGAACAGACCCATCAGCTTCTATTTCCACTAATACTTCATTAGTAGAGGCATCTATTTTTGAAATAGTCCCTCCCTCATTTGCAGTAAAGTAATACTGAGTATCCTCAGCTTTTTCAGACGTAGGGGCGTTTTCTTTACTTGTATTCTTTGTTGATTGAGATTCATTATTTTTCTCAGTGCTACATCCTGTTAAAATTAGCCCCAATATGATTAAAAAAGTAATTATACCTAATTTAAATTTTTTCACTAACTTCTTCCTCCCTCTATAAATATTGATTTATCAACGGTTTGAGCCGTTGTTGGGGTGTCAAAAAAATATTTTTCGACACGATTCCTAACAGAATTTATATATTATGTGTAATTATTCCAACCTACGGGTACGCTACGCGGTCACTACTGGATAATTATAGAAAGTAGTGATAGGGAATTATGCGATGCACAATGGATCTCTGCGTAGCTTATGATGACGTACCCTCCCATGTCTCTGGGCATCTATGTGCCTACATTCCTTCGTTCGGTCTAGTCATAAGGCAGAGGCTAGCGAAGCTCCTTTAGGGACTCAAGGTCGAATGGAAAATATATTGCCAGCTTCTCCGTGTCATCCTGTTGTCTAGGTCTTATTGTCTTATTAAGGGGATGTAGGGTTTAAACAGCCTCTGCGAGACCTGGAATATCCCTCATCATTCGCTGTGCGTCAAACGCTTTGTGCTTGGTACTAATTCCATGTAATACTTTTAATAGCTTACCGCATAAAACCACGATAGATTGCTTCTTGCGTAATGGATTAACCTGACGGTTTGTGTAATACTCGTGCAGCTTTCTAAAGGCTTCATTATGGCGAATCATAGGCATCATAACTCGGAACAGGAGGGCACGTAACTTTCGTCTGCCCCGTTTAGAAATACGTTTTTGTCCTTTATGCAGACCAGAGGAATTTTCACGTAACGTTAATCCCGCGAGTTTGATAAGTTGGCGTGGATCTTCGTAGTGTGAAAAGCTTCCAATTTCGGCTAATAAGTCAACAATGGTGGTATCTCCAAGTCCTTGGACGGTTGATAGCCATTCATACTCTACAGACGTTTTTACAAGTTCAACTAAGTGCACCGTAATGTTTTCGATATCTTTCTCTAATTGATGGTAACGGCGAACGAGCGTGGCGATTTCAATGTGGGCCATCTCACGTCCTTCTGTTACCCCGATAGAGTTAGCCGCGACTTCAATAAGGCGCACTGCTTTTGGTCTTTGTGGGGATTTTAGCCCCTCGACCTTTCGATAAAGGGTTAAGACTTCATCGGGTTGTTTTTGGTGAAAATCACTCGGAAATGGAGTACATTCAAGTACAGCTAAAGCCATTTTTCCGAATGAAGGAAACACCTGAGTAAACTCTGGGAAATAGCGATCTAACCAGCGAATCATCATGTTTTTGAGAGAGCCTAACTCCTCTACCAACTTGCTTCTAAAAGTTGAGCCAACACGAAGTTCTGCTTCCATTTCCTTTAAAATACGCGGATAACTGAAACGACCGTCTTTAATAAGACGAGCAATTACTAGCGCATCTTTTCGGTCATGTTTAGTTGGAAGATTGTCGTCTAACTCCTTTGAACGTTTGACGTGCATCGGATTTGTCATTACTAAGGGGATGCCCCGTTCCTCAAGGAAATAAGCTAAATTGAGCCAGTAATGGCCAGTAGGTTCAATCCCAACAATAACCTCTGTTTTTTCATTTTCTTTCATTGCGGTCAAAATACGTTGATAGAAATAATTAAAACCGCTATTAGACTGGGAAACAGCAAAAGACTTTTGAAGCACACGACCGCGATCATCTACAAAGCAAGCGTAATGCGTACGCTTGGCAATATCGATTCCGACCACAAGTGTTTTCGTATGAGTAAAATGTTTGTGGGAGAATAAATATCCTTTTTGTCTAGTTGGGGGACCGGGCCCCCCCCCAGCCCCAAAACCCCCCCACCCGCTCCCCGGGTGGGGGGAAAACAAAAACCAAAAAAA
>NZ_JBQKKM010000100.1:0-4060 GCF_052116745.1 Niallia sp. Sow4_A1
AAATATCGCTAAAATTCCGGCAACCACTTTATTATTTCTTAATAAGTCTAACATTTTACTCCATCTCCTTAAGATTAGTTATCTGATTATATTGTTCACTATTTCACATTTCTTTTTACAAGATCTTGTTTGTTTCTTACTACACTTATATAATATCACCATTTCCAACGTAATAAAGATGTTTGTGATGTAATTCACATTTAGTTCACAAAGTTATGTCTGATTGGTGAACTACCTTAATTAAGTATGGTCGGTATATTCGAATGGGATTAGACCACAGAAAAGCGCCAGTTTTCCAAACCTAGATACTGAATCTGCTTTTCGAGTCAAAGTATCTTTTGCCATCTCCGTAAATGTGAAAATTAATGTCAACATTTCTATTATTACATACCATGCCTAATGGAAATCAACGATATAAGTCTAGATTGATAGAATCAAAAGGATCAAATCATTTTTTTATGCTTTTCCACATAGATATAATGTAAGGGACAGTATAAGAAAATACGTCTTTAGTCGTAGACAATATTCCATTTAAAGTCTATAGCAAAAAATAGCCTGTTTACGTTAAAATAGAATTAAATAAAACGTACATTTTTGAAACAAATGTTGATTAGGAACGTATAAAAATTAAAGGATACAAAGGCAGGAGTCGATTATAGTGAACTCATTTTTAATGTTTTTAGTGCGAACAGGCATCTCTTTTCCTGTAGGTGCTTTAACATGGTTAATTAGTTATGTGGGATTTGATCAATATTTCTTCCTTTCCGTTGCATATGGGATAGCAGCAACCGCTGTTACTTATTTTATCTCTGATGGTGTAATCAAGCATCAGTCAATGGTAAGGCAAGGATTATCAAGAAAGGAATATAAATTTATCCAGACGCAATTAAAGGAAGCGAATGAGAAAATTAGTCGTTTAAATCGACACGTATTTGCCATTCGTCACTTTCCTTCCTTTAAACAAAGAATTGATTTAATGCGCGTCACAAAGAAAATCTATCGATTAACGAAGGAAGAGCCACGCCGTTTTTATAAAGCGGACAAATTTTATTATTCTCACTTGGATTCTTTAGTGGAGATTGCTGAAAAATATGCACTGTTATCAGCTCAACCCAAAAAGAACAGGGCATTACAGGCAACTTTAAATGATACAAGAAGAACATTAGAGCAGCTTTCCAGAACGCTAGAAGACGATCTTCATGAAATACTGTCAGATGATATCGATGATTTGCATTTTGAATTAGATGTAGTAAAGCATACTTCTTATAAGGAGAAAGACAAGGATTTGATAGATGAAAGCAGGCGGCCTAAATGACAGATGAACGAGAAATGAAAACTATTTCAAATGATTATTTCTCTGACCCTTTAGGAGAAAGCAATAATTTGTTGATGAAAAAAGGCGAAACAGCTGAAACTGTTCGCCTTATTGATGTTTTGCCACCAGAAAATCAGAAACGGGCATATGAACTGGCGGCTAAGCTTGATCCAACTAATCACCGAATTATGATTTCTTATGGAGCAGAAGCTCAGAAGAAATTGCTGTCTTTTTCTCACATGATGATTGAACACGTTCAGCGAAAAGATGTCGGAGAAGTAGGCGATGTTGTTGGCGAATTAATGGAAAGACTAAATGAAATAAATCCAGATGAATTACGGGTAGAGAAGAAAGGATTTTTTCGCAGATTATTTAGCAGGCCATCTAAAAGTGTTCAGGAGGTCTTTTCTAATTATCAGAAAGCGAGTGCGCAAATAGATCGCATGAGTGTCCGTCTTGAGCGCAGCAAAAATGTCCTGACTGCAGACATTCATCTATTAGAGCAATTGTATGAAAACAATAAAACATATTTCCAAGATTTGAATGTCTATATTGCGGCGGCGGAAATGAAGTATGAAGAAATGACAGAAAAGCTTATTCCTGAGAAAAAAAAGTTAGCGGAAGAATCAGGGGATCGGATGAAGTTACAAGAGGTAAATGATTTCATTCACTTTGCTGTATTACTCGAGAAGCGTATTTTCGATTTAAAAGTCAGCAGGGAAATTACCATACAAACAGCTCCACAAATCCGCTTGATTCAACATACGAATCGAACTGTGATTGATAAAATTCAGTCATCAATTATGACTGCGATTCCACTATGGAGAAATCAAGTTTCCATTGCTTTAACGCTTCTAAGACAGCGGTATGCAATGGAAACGCAAACGAGAATAAACACAAATAGGGTAGAATCAAATGTAAGAGAGATGGCAACAATCGCAAATGAAAATCAATCAGCAATGCAGGAAATAGAATCATTAAAAGAAACACAGCATAAATTGATGAATTCACTAGAAGAGACACTGCAAATCCAAGAAGAAGGCAAGCAAAAACGAAATCAAGCAGAGCAAGAGATTGTCCAAAGAGAAGGTAATTTAAAACAGTCATTAGATACGGCTAATAATAGGTATTAAAAAATTTGAATTTCTTCCGTTTCTGTGGAGAGAACATGAAATATAAAACTAGTAAAAAAGAGGCTGGGAAATAAGCATTTCAACCAACAACAAACACGAACTATAATGTAATTAAATTACAAAAAAGTTCGTGTTTGTTTTTTTAGAAAAAGGTTTAAAAACGAAGTGTAATGGAGCGGAAGACGCTCGACTCCTGCGGGAAATAGAGGAAAGGCTGAGACCCCGCAGCGCATGCGAGGAGGCTCAGCTTCCTCCCCGGCGCATCGTGCGTCTGTAGCGCAATGGAACGACTTAGTTTTTACACTTAACTATATTAAAAAACATTGATAACCATCATGAGAAAGTAGTTTTATTTAAGAGCTAAATTAAAGATTGTTCGTCTTTAAAGACTAGTTATTTAGTTTTGTCCCAGCCTCTTTCCTACGATTAGTCAAGTAGTTATTTAAAAAATATTTGAACTTGATAGTACTATTTTTGAGCATGTCAAATAACCTCAGCTATTCTATTAATTTTTTCAAACTGTGGTATTTTGTGGTATACTTTTTATGTGTTATTATTGGTCCTTAGAGACCGTGTACGAGTATTCGTACTTTGTATTGTTCCTGACCATGGAATAGATACATTTCAATAGCTTGTTCATGCAAGCAACAGTGGCAACCCTGTCCTTTTTGGCTTGAGGTTGCTTTTTTAATTTATAATAATAATCCACAATGTGATTGGGGGCAGCTTTTTGTTGGCGTATCATATTCTTAACGATAAGATATAAGACTTTTCTTCCTTTTGGATTTCCACGTTTATTGATATGGTCTTGACCTGCATATTTACCAGATTGATACCTTCTAATATCTATGCCGATAAAGGCGTTCACTTTTTTATGATTAGAAAAGCGTGACAGATCGCCTATCTCCCCAATAAGGAGTGCTGCGCTAATCTCCCCAATGCCAGGAAAGCTAGTAAGTAACTGGAATTCTGAAAGTTGTCGGGCCTTCATAATTAATTGTTCTGAAACCATTTTTTTTCCTCTAATAGATGAAGAAGTTGTCGTGCATAATATTGAACTTTTTGAGTTGGAACACTATCTGGTGAAACAGCTGGATAAGATTCTTGCGCGTATTCAATGAGTAACTTCGCCTTCTCCATAGCTCGATTTTCTGATATCTTCTTATGCGTAGTTTTCATCAATAAATTTTTGATCTTGGTTCTACTTGTCTGTAATACTAATTCAGGGTGTGGGAATAACTCTATTAGTGTTAAAGCATAAGGCGTTACTCTACTGGAAAAGAATCGTTCAAGCTCCGGAAAGCTTACTTGAAGTGCATGGTGCAAGTACATCCGTGTATGTTTTATTTGTCCTTCTATTTCTTGATAGAAGCGCGAAAGATCACGAAGTTCTGTATAAATTTCAGGTTGTTGTACTTTTTCTGATCGATCCACAAATGGATGAATTTGTGCTAATTTATGGGCATCATGTTTGTCTGTTTTCCAGCTTCTGAGTGTTCCCGTTCTAGTTGTTTTTTGGCTTCAAGAGGATTTAACAAGAAATAGGTTAAATTGTTTTTCTGACAAAAGGTCTCCACTGGCTTCGAATAGATACCAGTTGATTCAAAAACAA
>NZ_JBQKKM010000101.1:0-3706 GCF_052116745.1 Niallia sp. Sow4_A1
CTATAAATAGAGTAAGTATAGAAAGCGTTAACAATAGAGATAGCAAACACACTGAAAAAGAGAGAAATTCCGACGATAAAAAATTTCTCCCACAAATACTTGACTCAAACACAAATTCTCTTTCGGTTTGGTTCATAAAGAAAATATAGTATAATTAATCAATTATACTAAGACCCAAAGCAAGATTCGGAGTATGTAGAAAATTAACCCAACAAACACATAATTCCATCATTATGAGAAGGAGAGTAGGAATAGCTATGCATGTCACTTGGAATCAACAACTAGTTAAAAAAGAGAATAAATCACTCTGTTTAAATTTAATTAAGAACACTGCTCCTATTTCCCGAGCTGAAATAGCTCAACAAACAGGTTTAACAAAAGGAACTGTTTCCTCCTTAGTATCTGAGTTACTAGACAAACAATTAATTTATGAATCTGGTCATGGAGAATCGAGTGGGGGCAGAAGACCTGTCATGTTACTATTAAATGAACATGCTGGTTATTCGATTGGTATCGACCTAGGTGTCAATTACATATTAGGAATCTTAACTGATTTACAAGGAAAAATCATCCACCGAATCAATGAAAAGTATGTAAATTTAACCTTTGAAGATACACTACAGATTATTAAAAATATAATTACTACTTTAATGGACATTGCTCCTGAGTCTCCTTATGGTGTAATCGGGATTGGTATTGGAGCACCTGGCATTATTAACATGGAAGGCGATATTCTGCTTGCTCCAAATCTTGGATGGCATAATGTTTCCCTAAAAAAGCCTTTAGAAGAATTATTTAATCTGCCAGTCTTAGTTGAAAACGAAGCAAACGCAGGAGCATATGGAGAGAAGCAATTTGGTCTCGGCCAACCTTATCAAAATCTTATCTATGTAAGTGCGGGAATTGGTATTGGCGCTGGAATTATTATGGACGGAGAATTGTATAAAGGAAGCAATGGTTATTCTGGAGAAATAGGCCATATGACCATTCAAAAGGATGGAATGAAATGTCGATGTGGTAATATTGGCTGTTGGGAGCTATATGCATCGGAGCAATATCTATTAACGAAAGCCTCCGAATGGAAGCATGGGGATACAGATCAAGTCCATTTAAATGATTTGATTGAACTTGCCAACCAAGGAAATGAGCTAGCAATCAATCTATTGAATGATGTTGGTGATCATTTAGGAGCTGGAATAATTAATATCATTCATACCTTTAATCCAGAGCAAGTTATTATTGGCAATCGTCTAACCTTAGCAAAAAAATGGATAGAGCCACGCGTGAAAAAAATGATAAGTAATCATACTTTACCCTTTCATCAATCGGAACTTGCTATCCATTTTTCAGATATCGATTTTTCCTCTTCTGCGCTAGGGTCTGCTGCTTTTACCACAGAGAACTTTCTAAGGTTTATGGTGCAACCGGATTAATGCTATTTTCGTAGATTTAATCAAAATTTTTTTACAAGTATGAATAATCTTTAGTCCTTATTCTGCAGGATTCCAAATTCGGAAATTACCACTTAAAGCCAGTAAACTAAAAAAGTATAAACAATTATCATAATAACGCCTATCCCCTTTTCGGATCGGTGTATTCCAAAATAATTCAACCATTCGTTTCGCATTCGGGCCTTCTGCTGCTAAAGAAGCCATTGCATTTGTTGCAATTAACCCAATTGGATGAAGTGATTTCTCAGAAAAAGGAACTCCATCAATCGTATATCTTCTGTAATCTTCAGGATCGATTTCTGCGAAAAAGTTCTGAATTTTATTAGCCGTTTTCCTTTCCCATTCACTTCCTCTAAACCATTCATAATCAAGACCAATATTCCCAGCAACACGATAGGAATCACTATAAAAATGGCCGTAGCCTTTTTCATTATTTGGTGTCCCATCATAAAAGGCATATTCAGGGGAGAGCCCTGTTTCTGGATGGCAAGAAAGTTCCAAATATTCACGACTTGCCTTGGCAGCTTCCTTCCAAAATCCTCGATCTTCCGGAAATGCCCAGCTAGCAAAAAGCTCATAGAAATGAGGTAGATGATAGGACGGATCGGTAAATTCACAATTAGGGACAAACTTTATTAACTTATTGTCTAAATTCCACATTGGGTTCCCGTCTCCATTTTCCCCCTTATGTAGGCAGGTTCGTAATAAGCTTCTTGCTTGCTGACTATAGTTGAAAGGTTCTTCCCCATCTCCCCATCGATGTGCTGCAAAAAATAGAGCAAGTGCAAAATACTCTTCTCCATCTGGAGCTGGACCATACGCCCGCTTTGTTCCATCTGGATTGCAAGACCAGGCAAAATAGCCAGCATTTTCACCAGTATGCATGTACATATGCTTCTTTGTCCAATTCCATATTCGGTCAAATTCCTCTTTTTTATCTAACTGGACAGAAATCATCATTCCATAGGACATACCTTCCGTTCTAACATCCAGATTACCTGTATCTAATAAGTAACCACCATCACTAGAAGGAAAATATATTCTAGTGTCATTATCTCCATAAAAAATTTGAGTCCACGCAACTTCTAATTTTGTCTGAATAGCATGATCTGTATAACCCAACTCTTTAAATACATTTCGGTATTTCCCTGTTTTAAATGCACCACTCATTTAAACAATCACTCCTTTTTTAAGACGTATAGGAAGTTATCAGACTATCATCGATTCCTTTATATGTTTCTGTTTCATCTTTCATTTCATTTAATTCTATTAGCGTTACTTCATTTTTAGATAATGTAATAGCAAGCTTTAAATAGCCCTCTTCCTCTTTATTTATTTTTGCCGTCATAAGCTTTGGTATAGAAGCTTCTCTTAATGTTTCAATTGACTGTTTGTCTGGAAAACGAGGTCTCCCCATTTCTTTCCACACTTTCCAAGGATTAGCATGGTGTTCATCGACACTTTGCCGCTTAAGAAAGTATTGGTCGCTGCTAACAGGTATTTGTATCAATAAATCTTTTTCAAAGCCCTCCCCTTTTTCCATCACAGTATTCCAAGCTACAAGGGCAATAGATCCATTTTCTTTTCGAGTAATAATCATTTGATCATCGCGATAGAGCATTTCCTCACCAAGCCTGTTGAAAAAGGCAAATAAATGAAAGGTAGGCTTTGGGATGGAATGAAGGGCTATTAACCCAAACCCTCCATGGAATGGTGCCTTCGGTATATCAGACTCCTCAAAAACATCACTAAATGTCCAATAGGAAAATGAGTCTACATAATCTCCTCCCTCACTCAATATGCGTGCAAGATAAGCAGCATTTAGTGGTGTATCATGCACTGGATTAATGGGACTGTACGACGTATTATATTCTGTAATATGGAATGGTAAATCAGAAAAGGCTGATTTTTTAATTAGACCACGTACTTCCTCAAATTGTTGAAGCATGTCCGTATTATCCACTAGGTCTTGATAATAGTAATCGGGAGTCACTTTCTTAGGACTTTGCGATGTATAGGCATGACGGCTGACAAAATCGACTGGCACTTCTTCTTTATGACAAAATTCCAAGAAATCAACAATCCACTCATCTGCTCCCCCGCATATTGCCGGACCTCCAACCTGTAAATCCTGGTTCACAGCTTGTATGAGTAAAATGTTTGTGGGAGAATAAATATCCTTTTTGTCTAGTTGGGGGACGAGTCCCCCAACTAGACAAAAAGGCCACCAAGCGAAAGCGCGGTAGCTGGAAAAA
>NZ_JBQKKM010000102.1:0-3547 GCF_052116745.1 Niallia sp. Sow4_A1
TGCCACTTCATATGCTACAGGATATTGAATGTATAGTTGTGTCTCATATCGAGGAAGTCGTTCAGCATTTGGAAGGGCAAGAAAGCATGCTGTCTCAACCTTCTTTTTCTTAACTCTAGGTCACAGTTACGCCCCGAAATATGTCGAAGATGGATAGAAAATTAGATTGTGTGAGTGATAAACTGAAATAGTAGTTTGTATTTGGCAATCAAAAAAATGGTTCTTACGAAGGTCTGGTGACCAAGTATTTTGGATATTAGATTCATTCTCGCAGCACAGTGACGCCCACCGAAAAATCTTGATTCACAGGAAGGTTTCACAAGAGTGTTTTGTGGGATTGTACTAGGGTGATTATTGCAGATGAAATGAGCCACTCTATAGTTAAACGATTAGTCTTAAATATAAATTCATGAAGGCTTCTTGTATAATTTGTTGTATGCGTTCAAGCATAACACTAATATATAGGAGGTTGGAGTCTCTGAAGAAGATACGAATAGTGATTTTGATTTTTAGGATAAATCGAGTTTGATATATTTCTTATTGAAAAACTGTCGTCGAATATATATATAGTTATAAATGAAAAGAAGCAAGTAATACACCCTTGTAGATATACTTGCTTCTTTTCGTTTAAACATTCTTACAAATTACTGCTTGTATTCGCCCCGAAATTACTTCCAATTAACGCAACTCTTTTTGGAGTAACTCCTTTATAGTAACCTTTATATAGTAGATTATAAGGAACCTTTATACCAACACTACGGTTGTCAAAAACTCCAGTCCCACCTAAGACATAAGCTTGCCAAACAATTTTCGAACAATATGTTGGGTCTAAGCCTTTCAAATTAGTTGTAATTGAATAGCTAGCATTCGCATGATTTCTCACATAACTAGTAGCCCAGTTTGCTGCCGTTTTTGCTTTAGTAGAGCTATTTATACGAACTACTTTAGTATTTTTATATTTACTAAACCAATCTTTTAAACTCAAATTTCTTGGGTTTGCTTTAGTATTTGCGATTGATGAAAACATTATACCGTTGGATGTAACAATTCCCGCATGTCCTGAAAATCCACTTGAACTTGTACTGTTTGTAACTAAGATATCTCCTGCTTTTGCTATAACCTTAGTACCAGGATATGTATATGTAGCAGCTGCCATAGTACCAAAAGAACCAGGTGACTGGGCAGGAACAGATATTACTTCTCCTTCTTCTGTTGTAGTTAACCCATATTCACTAAGTTCTTCATCGTCATTTACATCAACTTCTTCAACTTCTTCTAGAGTACCTAAATTGCTATCAATACTACCTACAAACTCTTCGTAAGATAGATTGGGATCTATTACTCCTTCTTCTTGAAGACTATCAAACTTTTCGATTGAAATAACGTCATTATTTTCTTCCGTTTCAGACGCCTCAGCTTTTCCATTAAAACTAAACGAAACTATTAGAAGGAAAAATAAATTTACACTTTTATATTACTATTTCCCCTTTTTTGTATTATTCTAATACTAGATTATATAACAAAAAAATATAAAGGGGGTCATAATAATTAGTAAAAAAATGTTTATAATTTCATTTATGTGTATAATTTTATTGTTATTTGGAGGTTTCAAGATTAATGAATTCTTAAATGGGAATAAATCAAAATTAGAAGAGGCTAAAAAAGATGTATATGATTACTTGATTGAAAAAGAAGGTTATAAGGAAGATGACATCTTAGAAATTGAACCGTCATATAGTTTTGTTGAAGCTCCTGAAAATGCTTATTTTGCATTCGTGAGATTTAAGGACAATCCTAGCGAGAAAGTTTACTATTCTCGCACTGTAAGAGATGATGAGACTATTATTAGTAGAAATTAATATATTGTGGGGAGGTGAAGCGTGAGATTCCAATAGAAACGGCGTTTATTGGGGCGCAAAACTCCTGGTCAAAGTGACGCCCCGAAGTTTGTCGAAGATTGATAGAGAATTAGATTGAGTGAATGATAAACTGAAATAGTTGAGTATTGCGAATAGACAGAGCCGGCAGTGCGGAGTTTTGAGCCACTATTTGCGGGGAAAAAGCCACTTTTTTGGTCACTTTTTCATGTCTACTAATAGGGGCTCGCTGCACAGTGACACCTCGAAAAATCTTGTTTCACACGAATGTTTCACGGAAGGTTTTGTTCGTGATTACAGTAGATGAATAAGCCAGTTATTGCGGAGTAAAGAGCCGTCCTTTATTACAATAAATGGTACGAGAAAAGCTTCTTGTATAATAATATTGCATGCAAAAGAAATTATATTAGATTTCTAATAAGTACCACCCGTTAACTCCTGGTCACAGTGACGCCTCGAAATTTGTCGAAGATTGATAGAGAGTTAGATTGTTTGAATTCGGGCTTACTAGCAATCTATTATTATTATTATGATAGTTTATTACAGCGTTTACATACATAGCCGTATGGACTACCTTGTTTACGATATGTAGCACAACTTTTACAAACGAATTGATCACATATTACACAAGTCTCTAAGTTACTTATATATGTTGTCTTTCTACAGGATATACAACCTGCTTGCCCATTCTCGGTTAAGTATCCACTACTAAGTGCCAATTTGATCAACTCCAATTATTTTCTACGACGTTCTCTTATTACTTCTTGTGGGTCATAACCACGTTCCTTCAATTCTGCTGAAATAGCAAACTGTTTTAAATTTGAAATGCCTCTCATATATTCCCTTTTCAATCTTTCATCTGAATAGCCAGCTACTTCCTCTCTATGCTGTACCAGCTCTTCACCTTTTCCTAAAGCATATTCTCCTGTCCCTTTAGCAACGCTTTTCATGAAATCACTAAATCCCATAATTCCTGCCTCCTATTCTTAAAATTTATTAGTATTGTCTTTAAACTCACTCAGTACTCATCCTTTATTTGGAAGAGTAAAAAATTTACTTTTATTTTACAACATAATACTGCAAAAGAATATATTTTTTAGAAAAAAGCAGAAATTCTTGTTCACAGTGACGCCTCGAAAAATCTTGTTTCACAGTAATGTTTCACGAGAGATTTTGTGTAGGATTAGGTTGCCAAGGACCACAAAAAGACAAACTTCAAAAAACTCCTGGTCAGTAAAAAGGTATAGTCACAGTGCAGTGAGATCTAAACAGTAGACAATATAAATTCGGGTTAGTTTAATAAATCTAATTAGGTTAAGCAATAGAGCACTTTCTTAGTAAGGTCAGAAATGTACTCATTGGTGACAATTCCTCACCCCTTTTATCTTCATAATTAGATTGAAAATCCCCTCCCTTTGCTCTTTCAGGTAGGGGATTTTTATGATTATAATGGATTAATTTCTAGACGACATTTTAATTCGTATATTTCTCTATTTAATTTTCCAAGTTCCCAAGATTGTTTAATAAGAAGTAAACTCAACTCTTGGTCACAGTGACAACCCGAAATTTGTCGAAGATTGATAGAAAATTAGATTGTGTGAGTGATAAACTGAAATAGTAGTTTGTATTTGGCAATCAAAAAATGGTTCTTACGAAGGTCTGGTGACCAA
>NZ_JBQKKM010000103.1:0-2878 GCF_052116745.1 Niallia sp. Sow4_A1
ATAAGAAAATCAAAAAAATAATTCAAAGTCAACTTGAACAGTGGATCGCTGGCCTTCCTAATTATATCAAGGCTTATTTGCCGATATCACTCTGCGAAAGTTGAGTTATTAATGTTTTATGAGTGGACACCAAATAATGAAAGAAATGATTATTATATAAATAAGAGTATTCTCTATTCTTTTCCAGAGGCAGATTTGGAAATCATTAAAAACGATTGGAAAGCAATTCTCGATAAAATTAAACAAGGAAAAGCACATGAATTATCCGAAGGAGACACCATATATTTAGGGGCATGTACAAAAGGAAGTAATAAAAATTCACTAAGAACTCAACCATTTTCGGATATTCCCGCAATGCAAAGAGCATATTCCTTAAAACAATCTTATATGACAGCTCTAGTAAGAAAACATATAAAGCAAGAAAATCTAGTGAATTTTGCTAACGCAATCGAATTACAGAAAAAAAGTTTTCATGAACTACTAAATGAAAAGTTTGCCCCCTATATTGGATTAACGGATGAAGAAATATCTAAGAAACTAAATATTAAATATAACAAGAGCTCCAAAAGTTTTATTCCCCAAATTATAAGTACTTTATTAGGCATAAAGGGGACAAAATTAGATAACATTGAAGAATTCGCAAAAGCTAATATACAATTTAAAACGATTCGATTAGAACCAAATGGTATTCCAAAAGAATCCATGTCATTTGAAAATATCGATTTTAATCAGTGGAAAAATGAAAGCTGGGAAGAAAGTTACATACGTAATCGCTTCTATGAAACGAAATTCCTATTCATTGTATTCCAATATAAGGAGCAAAAAAAAGATAACCCAAATAGGAAGTTATTTTTTAAAGGAATTAAATTATGGAATATGCCAGAAAATACTATCGAGTCAAAAATAAAAGAACTCTGGGTTGAGGTTAATAAACTATTGCATAGTGGTCTAAAAATTGAATATATAAAGCGCGGGGAAAATCTCGTTGAAACAAATAACTTTCCAAAAAGTTCTTTTAATGGTGTAACCCATATTCGCCCAAAGGGAAAAGATGGAAATGACAAGGTCGAATTACCAAATGGTCAATTAATTACTAAGCAATGCTATTGGTTAAATAATTCATATGTTTCAGAAATCATTAAAGATTAATAAACAAATAAAGAGAGGCTGGGACATAAGTATTTCAACTAACAGTAAACACGAACTATAATGTAATTATATTGTATAAAAGTTCGTGTTTGTTTTTTTAGAAAAAGGTTTAAAACCGAAGTGAAATGGAGCGGAGGACGGTCGACTCCTGCGGGAAATAGAGACGCTTTAGACCCCGCAGCGCAGCGAGGAGGCTCAGCTTCCTCCCCGGCGCATCGAGCGTCTGTAGCGCAATGGAACGTCTTGGTTTTTACACTTACCTATATTTAAAAACAGAGATTAAGTAGCTTTATTTAAGAGCTAAATTAAATATTGTTCGTCTTTAATGATTAGTTATTTTGTTTTGTCCCACCCTCTTTATTCTTATACTTCTTCAAAAACTAGTCTGTTTGTATTTTTATCATATTTATATTTGATGAATCTTACATTTCTCCATTCAGCAGATTCTGTGGGACGTCTTCCTTTAATATAATTCCGCTTGCAAATATTCTCTCTCTCCTTAATTACTTCCTCTGGAAAATCATATGCCACAAGAAAAGCTTCAATCATTGAATAATCTCCATGAGAGTATTCTTGATTAATCCAGTCTACATATTTCATCACCTGATTAATTGCTTCTTTATTCGCACCATCTCTTTTAATCTCTATTAATAAGTACTTAGAAATAGTATCAAAACCTTCAATATTTCTATATCCAAACATATCCATTTTATCCATATAATCAATTGGTTTAAACGGTGAAGCAATCACTTGGTGAGAAATATAATCCCACTTTCCAAATATACTTTCTTTATTATTGGTAATAATATCAGCAATATGAGCTTCAATTGCCATCTCATGCCTTATGTAATCTTCTTTAGAAGAGTATTTTAAAATATTCTCTGATGTTAAAGAATACTTATCGGATAATTTATGTTTTATACTATTTCGTAGCGATTCACTAAATGAGAATTTCCCTTGCCCTATGTTTAGATACTCTTCATTTCTCTTCAATATAATATCCCTTAGAGCCTTATTTTCTTCTTCATCAATTTTTATAAAAGATACCTTCCAGAATGCCCTTAAAATTCTAAATTTATCAGGATTAGAAGCTAAAACGTCATCCATGTCAATTCCTTTTTCAAAAAAACAGGGATAAGGATAGAATGAACAAATAAATCTATTATTAATAGAATTTTCAGATTCATCTAACAACAAACTATCTTTAATATATCCGTAGATTGGTATTTTAGGAATATCTGCATCAGGATAATTTAGAAATTTACAATCATTCTTGATATTTTTAAGAATACCTATTCCATAAATTTTTCTTTTAATAAAAAAATATACATTATCTCCTTCTTTCATAGTTAGATAGTCAGTTAAAGTTCCTTCATGGTGAGCTAACCAGCGATTATTCGTTGGCTCTGTCAAGTTAGTACTATAAATACCGTTATTTATAATTTTTTCAAGTGACTTCATATTATTTAAGTTAAATACATACCCTGCCATATTATCCCCTTATTTTTTGTTTTTTCTTGTTGTGCTATCTATTCACAAAAATAATACACCTAATATTTCCCATACTCTTTCAATTCTAATATTATCCACACATTAAATCAAATATATCAACATAAAAGATTGAGTCAAGTTTTTGTGGGAGTTTTTTTTAGCTCCCTTTTTATAAAGTAAAACTTCTAATTTTGTATCCGTTTTCTAAATGTTTTCTTTCATCAAAATTTCGTTTTTT
>NZ_JBQKKM010000104.1:0-2726 GCF_052116745.1 Niallia sp. Sow4_A1
TATCAGAAATGGATTCTTTTTTCATTTATCAAGTGAATTAACATTTAACAAAAAAGCTTATTGGAATAACGATTGTAACCAATTAATGATTTTCTATGAATAATTCAGGTTTGAGTATATCAGTAGAGTAAAATTTATTCATATGAGATTATAAACTATAATCAAACTTTATTCGAAACACCCCCTAAATATCCTGCAAACCTTCTTTTTATTATCTCTCTACTCCTCACTATTCAAGAATTCCCTCACATAAATCCTGTGTACTCCCTCTAAAATAAGGGAACTATATTCAGAAAATTTAACCTTCGTGCTTTTCCCTTTAATAATAAAGTCCCCAGAAACTGCTCCAGTCTTATCCATTGCGGCATCGTAGAGTAAAGCAGCCCCTTTTGTGGGTGGGGAAAAGAAAAACTTCATCAATGGTTTTATATAAAAGGGGATACCTGATTTTTTTTCTTTCCGCAACGTATTGTTACTCCCGGGGTCTACACTTAGAAACCGGAATCCATTGGCACTCTCCCTTTTTGCTATTTCTTTTGTCCATAAAGATAAAGCTAGCTTTGCTGTCGCATAGGGACCGAATAACTTTTTAAAGGAAGATGGGTTTTCCAATGTATCTGGATCAAACTGTTTCACTCGAAGGATGACAGCGGGAGATGTATTAACAATTGTCTTATCTTCTCCCATTTCAAATAAAGGGGATAGTTCTTTAAAAATAATATAAGGCACTACTGTCTGAAGTTCATAATGTAGTTCGCGATTTTGCTTAGAAAATAACAACGAAGGAAAGCTGCCGCCAGCGTTATTGAAAAGGAAATCTATTTTCTTCTCCGTTGCTTTTATTTCTTCCAGCGCTTTTTTTAGACTGTTAAAATCAGATAAATCTGCTTTATAAATTCGTAACTGTCCTGTAGTAATTTTTGATTGAATAAAGTTGTCGTCCTTTGAAAAAGAAGAACGTATTAATGCAATAACTTGACTCCCTTCTGCTAGCATTTTTTTGGTTAACTGTAGACCAATCCCATTATTGGCTCCAGTAATGATTACTATTTTTCCTGTTTCCAAAATAATTCCCTCCGATATTAAATAATTTTATAAATGAGCAATTGACACTTAAGTTACATTTGTCACTTAGTTTGAAAGAATTGTATAATAAATTTAAGCAAAGAAAAAGTAAATAATTTTTTTATGTGACACAGGAAAGGAAATTGGTGCATAAATGGATAAACGGGTCGAAAGAACACAAAAATTATTGCTGCAAAGTTTAATGATGTTTAATCTTAAGAATAAAAACTTTTATGAGCTTTCCATCCGAGATTTATGCGAGGAAGCTGGAATTGCAAGGCAAACTTTTTACAGAAATTATTTAGTGAAAGAAGACATCATTATAAGACAGATATCCAATGTCATGAGTGATTTTAGGTCGGTTTTAAAGCAGCAATCTTTTAACGCTTCAGGCTTTATTCAACTACTAATTCAATTTTGGAAACAAAATCAAGAGACATTTGCATTAATTGAATGGGCTGGCATTAGTAATGAATTTATTCGCCAGTTAGCTAATTTTAATAAGCTTGTAATGGAGCAACATAAAGCATTTGGTAAAAATAGTGATTATATTGCAAACTATTATGCAGGCGCTACTTATATGTTTTTAAAGACATTTATGGAAAAGGATGATTTTAGCAAAGAGGCTTATGCCAAAGGAGCGGCGGTTTATAATCAGTTAACTAACCAATGTAAAGGTTTGTTTGAACCACTTAATTAGGTATGGAGTTAAGCTCATAACACAGGAAAATAATAATTTCCATAATAGGATAAATGGAGGATTAAAATGAATAGAGAAATAGATGATTCAAAACAGGTAGTTATTCAAGTTGGAGCAGTGCTTAAAAAATTGCGTAAAGAAAGACAGTTGAGTCTCGAAAATTTATCTGAGATATCAGGTGTAAGTAAGCTGACGCTGGGGAATATTGAGCGGGGAGAAACTAATCCAACAATTGGGGTTTTGTGGAAGATTTCGAAAAGTTTATCGATCCCTCTTATGGCGTTATTTTCCTCAGGAAGCAGTGTAAATGTATCGCGAGCTGGGAGCGGGTTAAGAATTTTTGGAGATGATGGCAATTGGGCAGTGGAGCCAATTTTTCAAAATCCAAATCCAAATAATGAGATAGAAATGTGTCGAGCATATTTACAACCGCATAGTTCCTATTATCCGGAAAGGCATCACCCCAATACGACTGAACTTGCTACTGTGATGGCAGGAACGATAACCATTAATGTAAATAAAGAGTCATATATCTTAAATGAATATGATTCTATTAGTTTTGATGCAAATGAAACACATTCTTATATAAATGAGACGAACGATGTTGTAGTTCTCCATATATTATTAAAATACGGAGTCTAATCATTTCCCTCTATTATCCAAAAGGATAGAGGGTTTTTGATTTTCAAGTATGAGTAAAATGTTTGTGGGAGAATAAATATCCTTTTTGTCTAGTTGGGGGACTCGTCCCCCAACTAGACAAAAAGGCCACCAAGCGAGAGCGCGGTAGCTGGAAAAAATTAAGCATTAAAAAAGAGAGCTTCCTTTTGTAAAGTAGAATTTGGCGAACACTACGAAAAGGAGAGGCTCTCATGAATCAATGTAACACAAAAATGCCATCATTAAAAGAATTGGAAAAAACTTTATTTCGAACACTACAAATGACGTTTCAAGAAATTCT
>NZ_JBQKKM010000105.1:0-2605 GCF_052116745.1 Niallia sp. Sow4_A1
AGATCCCTGAGGCTGGTCGAGCTTTCTTTCACTTCTCACTATAACTTAAAAAGAAAAATAGTGGGCAAAGTCATCCGTCGATGACCTTACCCACTAATCTTAGTATGTTTTATAGAGTTAGTTTCTTGCTTGACGACATAGCTTCTGGCGAATTTTCCACATGGGGTGAAGGAGAAAGGCTCTTAGTTAACTACTTTATATGGGAAAAGAATAAGTCCAAACGTAGACGATGAAAATATAAATGGTGAGTTATCAAAAATAGTAGTTACATCCGTGTGCAATGAAACCTTTTACAATCTTAAACCGTATAGTGTAGTGAGGAGGGGATTCTGTGTCATTAGAGTTAAAAAACGTGACAAAAAAATTTGGTTCGTTCACTGCAGTGGATGATTTATCCATTTCCATTCCTGAAAATGAAATGTTCGGCTTTTTAGGAGGAAATGGGGCGGGCAAGACAACGACTTTTCGCATGATCCTAGGTATTTTGGAAAGTACAGATGGGCAAATAACATGGGATGATAAACCGATTAATTATTCAACAAGTCCTTATATTGGATATTTGCCAGAAGAAAGAGGGCTTTATCCGAAATTAAAGGTGCGCGATCAGCTAGTCTATTTAGCCAGGCTAAGAGGAATGGAAAAAAAGTCTGCTTTAAGGGAGTTGGAATATTGGCTTGACCGTTTTAAAGTTCCCGAATATTCGGATAAGAAAGTGGAGGAGCTTTCAAAAGGAAATCAGCAAAAAATCCAATTTATAAGTGCTGTATTACATAAGCCAAAGCTATTGATACTTGATGAGCCTTTCAGCGGGTTAGATCCTGTAAATGTTGAGCAATTAAAAAGTGCTGTCGTTGATTTAAAAAATAATGGAACGAGTATTGTTTTTTCCAGTCACCGAATGGAGCATGTGGAGGAATTATGTCAGCATTTGTGCATCATGCATAAAGGAAAACCTGTTGTTCATGGCGCGCTTAAAGAAATTAAAAGGAGCTTTGGGAAGAAAAATGTAACCATCCATGCTGATTTTGATTTAACGCATTTAATCCGATATCCAGGCGTATTAAAATTAAAGGAGAAAGCAGAGGGAGTTTCTCTTCAGATTGAGGGAGAGGAAATTGCAGAAAGAATTTTAAAGGATATTGTTGGAAAAGGCTTTATCCGCAAATTTGCCTTAGAAGAGCCTTCTTTAAACGATATTTTTATCGAAAAGGTAGGTGCTTCTCTTGAATAGTTTTTGGATTATCCTTTTTCACACCTTTCTAAGCAAGTTTAAAACAAAATCCTTTCTCATCACAACAGCCATCACTTTAATATTGGTTATTGCACTTACAAATCTTACTACCATTATTGAGACATTTTCTGGAGAAGACGAAAAAACAGAAGTGGCAGTTATCGACCAGAGTTCCTCACTATTACCAGTCATTCAAGAGGCAATTCAGACGATAAATGAGGATGTCAAACTTATTTCATTTGAAGAAAGTGAAGAATTAGCTAAAAAAGAAGTGGAAGAAGGCAACTATAGTGGATTGCTGATTGTAGATGTTGATTCGAGCAAATTACCAGTAGCCACCTATTATACGATGGATATTGCGGAATCGTCTCTTTCTGATAATTTATTAAATAGTATTCAACTAGTTAAAAATCAATTAGCAGCTAATCAGCTTAATTTATCAAATGAGCAGCTCGTTAAATTGAATGAGCCTGTTTCTTTTGAGAAAATTGCTCTTGTAAAAGATGCGAAGACAGAGGAAGAATTAAGTCAAGCGAGAGGATTAGTTTACATTCTTTTATTCTTAATATATTTTGCTGTTGTTTTATATTCTGGAATGATTGCGACAGAAGTAGCGACGGAAAAATCATCTCGTGTGATGGAGATTTTAATTTCAAGTGTATCTCCGATTAAACATATGTTTGCTAAAATACTAGGAGTTGGTTTATTAAGCTTGACTCAACTTGCGTTATTAATGATTGTTGGTTATTTTTCTTTAACAAGCAATGATAGCATGGGGTCAATGGAAGGATTCTTAGGATTTAGCGAAGTACCTGTAAGCACGATTATTTATGCTGCTATCTTCTTTATTTTAGGCTATTTCCTATATGCTACACTTGCTGCATTGCTTGGATCACTTGTAAGTAGAATTGAAGATGTTCAGCAAATGATTACACCAATGACATTATTAATTGTTGCAGGATTTATGATTGCTATGTTCGGGTTAAGTGCACCAGACAATACGTTTGTAACCATCACATCTTATATCCCATTCTTCACTCCAATGCTAATGTTTATGAGAGTAGGAATGTTGAATCTGCCTTTTTGGGAGCCGATTTTAGGTATCATTATTTTAGTTGCTACTATTATGATTCTTGCTATATTTGGGGCAAGAGTATATAAAGGCGGAGTACTGATGTATGGAAAATCAAATTCTTATAAAGATATTAAAAAAGCTCTGCAGCTTACAAAAAAAGAATAAACATAAAAAAGCCTCATGAATAGTGGAGGCCACTGAAAAAGTCCTCCAAATGTTCATAATCTAAAAGGTATAGTCCTTCATTATTTGAAGGAACTATCCTTTTTTTATTGTATAATTATAGTATCAATTTCAGT
>NZ_JBQKKM010000106.1:0-2381 GCF_052116745.1 Niallia sp. Sow4_A1
GAATAAGAAAATCAAAAAAATAATTCAAAGTCAACTTGAACAGTGGATCGCTGGCCTTCCTAATTATATCAAGGCTTATTTGCCGATATCACTCTGCGAAAGTTGAGTTATATAAAAAACAAAAAAACATAGAAAGAAAGGATAAGAACAAATTTTTGTGCGCAACTTATTATTCAGAAGGAGGTGAAAAAATGAAAAAAATAATGGCAACGGTTAGTTTATTTTTGTGTTTAATAACACTTCCAACGATGGTAATCGCTGATACATATACAGTAAAAAGCGGAGATTCGATGTGGAAAATTGCTGTGAAATATCAAATCGGCTTACGGGAAATTATTGATGCAAACCCGCAGATTTCAAACCCAAGCTTAATTTATCCTAATCAAAAATTAACGATTCCCAATATTGATTCTATTAAAACAGTAGAACGTGAAGTCATTAGACTTTGTAATATTGAGCGTCAAAAAAATGGTCTTCCAGCATTAACGGAAAACTGGGAATTATCCCGAGTAGCTAGAGACAAATCAATGGATATGGCACAAAAGAAATATTTCAGCCATACAAGTCCAACATACGGATCACCATTTGATATGATGAAAGCCTATGGAATCAGCTACAAATCAGCTGGAGAGAATATTGCTCAAGGTCAAACAAGTGCACAAGCAGTCGTACAAGCATGGATGAACTCAAGTGGTCACCGAGCAAATATCTTAAGCAAAAGTTTCACACAAATAGGAGTAGGCTATTACCAAAGCGGAAACTATTGGACACAGATGTTTATATCGAAATAAGTACGAAAGAAGGGATTACACCTTAAGATCTAAGGGGCAATCCCTTTTTTTGCTATCGAAAGCTTTGCTTAAGCTCACACTTGCTTTTTTTCTTAGTTCTGGCTTCAAGAGTTCGCGTCGTAAATACTTTCCATTTTTCATCTGCGTCTATCGTAAATCTATAAGAATTTGTTTTTTTGGTAAAACATATTTTAATTAAAAGAAAAATACAACTAGTGACAAGGAGAATCTTTTTATGAGAGAATATTTTTAAAAAAAGGAGGTTATGTCCATGTATAGTTTTAACAATGATTATAGTGAAGGCGCACATCCAAGAATTCTCCAAGCATTGGTAGAATCCAATTTACAACAAGAAATAGGGTATGGACAGGATTCCTTTACAAACAAAGCGGTGGAAGTATTAAAAGAAAAAATGAAAAGTGATGAGGTAGATGTTCATCTCTTAGTCGGTGGAACACAAACAAATCTCATTGCAATCTCTGCCTTTTTAAGACCACATGAAGCAGCAATTGCAGCTTCCACTGGACATATTTTTGTCCACGAAACAGGGGCGATAGAAGCAACAGGGCATAAAGTTTTAACAGTTGATACGGAAAATGGAAAGCTAACACCAGATTTGCTGCAAAAGGTGCTGGATGAACATACAGATGAACATATGGTTAAGCCAAGGCTAGTATACATATCTAACTCAACAGAAATTGGAACCATTTATTCCAAACAAGAACTTGAACTATTAAGTGCGTTTTGTCAAAAAAATAATTTGATTTTTTATATGGATGGCGCACGATTAGGATCTGCACTATGTGCAAAGGATAATGATCTAGATTTAAGTGATTTTCCAGAATTATTAGATGCTTTTTATATCGGTGGAACAAAAAATGGAGCATTAATGGGAGAAGCACTTGTGATAAAGAATGATTCCTTGAAGGAAGATTTTCGTTACCATATAAAGCAAAAGGGAGCGATGCTAGCTAAAGGGAGAGTTCTAGGAATCCAATTTTATGAACTATTTAAAGACAATCTTTTCTTCGAATTAGCGGAGCATGCTAATAAGATGGCAGACAGACTAAACATAGCATTGGCAGAGAAAGGCTATCAGTTTTTAACGCAATCTTCTACCAATCAAGTATTTCCGATTTTTTCTAATGAAATGATTGCCGAGCTGCAGAAGAATTACCAATTCAATATTTGGGGAAAAGTCGATAATGATCATTTTGCGATTCGACTTGTTACTTCATGGGCAACAAATGAGGAGGAAGTTGAAGCTTTTATTAAGGAATTAAAATAAAGCTTGTTAAAAAATCAAAAATTTAGTTTTTCTATGGCATACCGACAATAGAAATCGGTATGCCATATTTTAGTCCGGAGAAAAATGTATTTATGATTCAACCGTAAAAAGATATAATCCAAAATTAATCCTAAGTGAATATATAGTGCTAAAAAGATATAGATCGATAGAACTTTTTACCTTATAGTTCGTATCACTAGTGTTGCGTAAATAGTGTCATAATTTTCAGTTTAATTGTTTACTCTACTTAGAGCCAAAAAAGTAATTACCTTTCTAAAGGCGGCTCCTGTCCATTTGGAAAT
>NZ_JBQKKM010000107.1:0-2334 GCF_052116745.1 Niallia sp. Sow4_A1
ATTGTTCTCCCGCTCTTTTTTCCTCTCTCTTCCTTCCGCTCTGGATACCAACTATAAAGCAGTAAGTACCTACTTTTTAGCGTAGGGAAAAAGAAAGTAACAGGGACATATAATAGACAAAAGAATAAAGAAGGAAGCAGAGTTTCCCCTGTCTCCTCATTATTACACTAGCTTTTTAATATTAACTTTTTATCTTCTATAACATAAACACAATCAGCCACCCTATCAATAAAAGTACGATCATGTGATACAAGAAGAACAGTTCCCTCATATACTTTTAAAAATCGTTCCAACGCTTCAATACAGAAAACATCCAAAAAGTTTGTGGGTTCATCCAATATTAACACGTTATATCTTCCTAAGAAAAGCTGACACAATACAAGACGAATTGCCTCTCCACCGCTTAAATTACGGACATTTTTCTTTAAATCATTTCCAGTAAAATTCATGGCATGAAGAACAGATCGAATTTTACTTTCATTATAATCGCTTCTGTCTTTCATAAAGTTTAGTACCGTTTCATCTTTGATAAACTGATAATTCATTTGTTCATAAACACCAATGACTGCTTTAGGAGACAAAGTAATCCCTTCACCCTTTTGTGATATATGGTGAAGCAAAGTTGTTTTTCCTGAACCATTCTTTCCTGTAATGGCGATCGTCATGCTTAATGGAAACTGAAAACTCGCTTCTTCAAGAAGTACCTTATCCCCTGCCATTAACGTTAAGCGATCTCCCATAATCGGAAATTTGTTGTGTAATTGAAGTGCACTAGATTGGTGAAAACGAATGATCTGTTCCTCCTTTGGGGCTTCAACCACCTCAAGTTGTTCCACTCTCTGCTCAATCGCTTTTGCTGCTCGTTGTACTGCCTTTTGACTCGTACCTTTTGATTTCGTCTCAAACATTCTATTCGCCATTGCTTTTGTTTCTTTTTTGGACATACGTCCATTCGCTTGCGTAACTTTTTCAGCCTTTTTCATCTTTTCTTCTGCTGCTTTTTCGAGTCTGCTTTTCTCTTTTACATATTGTTCGTGAGCTTGACTTTGTTGATCACGTTCTAACTGCTTCTGCTCCATGTATTCGCTATAATTTCCTGAATAGACATGAACACTACCTTCACTTATCTCCCAAATCGTTGTGACAAGTTCGTCTAACACAGCACGGTCATGACTAATTAATACGAGAGCTCCATAATAATATCGTAATTCATCAAGTAAAAATGAAATACCATCTTGATCTAAGTGAGTTGTCGGTTCGTCAATTAGTAATGCTTCATAATAATGGGTAAACAATTGTGCAAGTTTCAGCCTTGTTTGCTCCCCACCACTTAGCTGCTCAGAATTTTGTGGAACAGCTAATCTTCCGAGTAACGCTGCGTCAGCTTTTACAACTGTAGGAGTACCAAGTTGCTCAAAATAGCCACAATCGACGTGGCGATTTACTTTTCCACTTGATGGTTGAATTTTACCTGCCAGTAACTTTAATAACGTACTTTTACCTGCACCATTTTTTCCGACGATACCTATGCGGTCAAATTGATGTACAGCCAATCTTTCAATCTTCAATACTTCCTTATCTAAATATGTCACTTCGACATTTTCTAATTCAAAACATATTTTTTCCATATTTGCTACCTCCCGAAATTTTATAATTTCGTACCGATAGCTAGACCGATACGAGCTTCTATTCAAGTTCAAGCTCGTATCAATAAAATAATAAGAATTGCATACTTGGCCTCCTCCTTTTGTTTTTTTTATAAAAAAATCACAAGCATCTGCCTGTGATTTTGAGTAAAGGGAAAGAGATCCATCCTTATTCTTTTAAAGGCTTGCTAAGAGCCAGTAGCAAAGAAAGATAAATTAGACAAAAATAAAGAAAGGTAGAACAAGCCACCTTTCTTAACATTACATATTTTCATCATGTCAAAAACAAGCAGTAAATATCCCGCTCCTAAGTTTTAATAAAGGATGAGGACAAACTGCTGGTATGGACGAATGACTTTTCAAATATGAAATGAAGATTATTAAAAAAGGACAGACTGATCCCATTTACTCTGTAAACACAAAACAGAGCCTTTGAACATATTCAATTACTGGTTCAAAGTTGGGTAACGAAATCTCATTGAGTGTGTCATTTTTTAATAATCCTCCTTATCGTTTCATTATAATTCATTACTTATTGTAGATTGTCTTTTAATAGAAGTCAAAGGTATTTAATGGTTTGTTTGAGTCAAGTATTTGTGGGAGAAATTTTTTATCGTCGGAATTTCTCTCTTTTTCAGTGTGTTTGCTATCTCTATTGTTAACGCTTTCTATACTTACTCTATTTATA
>NZ_JBQKKM010000108.1:0-2154 GCF_052116745.1 Niallia sp. Sow4_A1
TTTTTTCCAGCTACCGCGCTCTCGCTTGGTGGCCTTTTTGTCTAGTTGGGGGAATCGTCCCCCAACTAGACAAAAAGGATATTTATTCTCCCACAAACATTTTACTCATACTCTAGAGGAAAGAAAAGATAATGAGGAGGCTTTATTTGTTACTCTCCGTGCCCCACACCGAATGGGTGTTGCACAAATGAGATATGTCATTAAACAGATTTCGTTAAGAGCAAAAATTAGTAAGTGTATACATCCGCACCAATTAAGGTATAGTTATGCAACCACCTTAATTAATAATGGAGCACCATTAGAAGTTATTCAAAACTTGATGGGGCATGAGAAAAGTGAAACAACAAGGATTTACGCTTATCTAAGTGGACAATTAAGACGAGAATTATATAAGAAGTATTTCTGAAAGAACTGCAGGGAAAATTGCAGTTCTTTATGTTTTTATCAGAGCCGTATTTCAAGAATAAATGTCGTTTGTAACAATAGGGGCAGGTTAGTAAGAGAATGGATTTATAATACAAGTTGAATTATAATTTAGAAAATAGATAATAAAAGGAGTAGATTTATAATGGAAAAAATGGTCACACCATTTTTAATGTTTCAAGATGGCAAAGCAGAAGAAGCAATGACTTTTTACACATCTCTGATTGAGGATTCAGCAATTACAAATATTGTTCGATATGGTGCAAATGAAGGTGGGGATGAAGGAACTGTCATGCAGGCTACTTTCACCTTAAAAGGTCAAGAATTTATGTGCAGTGACAGTAATGTAATACATCAGTTTTCCTTCACACCTTCGTTCTCAATATATGTTACTTGTAATACCGAAGAAGAACTTGACAATATTTATCAGAAACTGATCGAAGGTGGACAAGCTCTTATGCCACTAGGAGATTATGGATTCAGTAAGAAATTTGGCTGGCTAAATGACCGTTTTGGAGTTTCGTGGCAACTAAATCTACCTAAATAATATGAAGAACTTAATATCCTGTTCATACCAATAATAAAAAGCATATATTGTTTAAACTAACGGGTGCTTTCCTTAAATAGAAGGCGAGCCTTTTCGTATGGTGCTAAAGGGGCAGTTTAGTGAAAGAAGGACTTTAAATAATAGACGGCGAATTCACATACAATAATAATCAATGGGGATATAAGATTGAAAATCTAAGAGGACACCTGTAAAGAAAATACTGAAAGGAATCTTGGGAAATTCAAGATAGTGAAGTGAAAATGAATAATCTAAAGAAAATATCTAGAGAAGAAGCAGCTAAACTAGGACAAGATAACAGAACAGTTTACTTTGATAACAAAGAAAAAATAGCAAATTTAGATGTTATTGAAATCCCAGATAATCTATCATTAGTCCAACAATTAGTAATTGCTAAATACTATTATATTTCTCAAGATTATCAAGATTTTATATATATTTATTCACATGAACAGTACAATTACGATGATCTTTTATGCTTATTTAATAAAGGATATTATTGTTATAAAGGTAATAAAAAAATAGCATTTTTATTAGAAAGTCCAAAACAACAAGCTATTGATTATTTTAGAGATGCGGTAAAAAACAATAAAATAAGTCCTTTTTTAACTAGTTTTTATAAGAAAAAAATAATAAATACGTTGGTTAGAGATCCTAATGAAATGCTGTCAATAAATACTACTCCAATTGAACAAATTAAAGAAATCATACCTAAGAAGAGAGAGTTAAGTTTCTATTTACTTAACACAAAAGATTTTGATTCTTCATCTATAGAGTCAGAACATAAACCGTTACTCAGTTATTTACAAAAACATCATCCGATAAGCTTTTCTATTCCTTCACCAAATAATATTTGTTTAGATAGCAACATTATTAATAATTATGGAATAAAACTCTTGTCATCAATATATAAGAGTATCTTACTAATTAACGAAGATAAAGATAATAGTGTTCTAGAAATACTATTCAGTAACCCCCTCTGTTAGGATAGATGTCGTACGATACTTTAGTGTTATACTTTAAGTAAATAACACGGAGGTCGATCGATATGAAAGAAAAAATGGAGTACGATACTCGAAGGAACAAAAAGAGGCAATTGTTAAACGAATGATGCCACCACATAACGAATCAGTGGCTACTATCTCGAAGGAAGAAGGCATCACAGA
>NZ_JBQKKM010000109.1:0-2092 GCF_052116745.1 Niallia sp. Sow4_A1
GGTGATTCAGCATCGGTAATTGCCGATGCTTTACGGCATTTCACTGTGAATGGGCTTCGAATGGGCCAAGTCCAAGTGTTTAACAATGGAATAGCAAAATATGAACAACTCCTTGAATCCCTAAAAAAAGCCCAAAAAACAATTGATCTGGAATATTTCATATATCGGAATGACCAAATTGGTAATCGCATCACAGAACTGCTAATCGAAAAAGCAGTAAATGGAGTGCAGGTTCGTTTTATGAGAGATGGCTTGGGGAGTTATAAATTCCCGCGTGAAAAAATCACGCAGATGGTGGAAGCAGGGATAGAATGCAGGACAATATTTCCTTTACGATTTCCCTGGATTTTGTCCAATTGGAATTATCGGGATCATTGTAAGATGGCCATAATCGACGGAAAGATAGCTTTTAATGGTGGCATGAACGTAGGATATGAATATACAGGATTGAAGCCTGACGTTGGCTTCTGGCGGGATACTCATTTGCAAGTCATAGGAGAAGCATAAGTCGATTTGCTGACTGTCTTTGATGTTCATTGGGAAATCGCTGTGCCGGAACGGATAAAATCAAAAACAAATTTGAAAACAAAATCAAAGGTAACGAAAATCAACTCAATCGGCAGAGCAGATCATTCCAAATGGTCAGCCGAATTGGGATCAGAGTTGAGCACCCTTGATGATAAAGAAATGGACATATCCGCAAAAACTAGGACATTGCATAAAGCGTATATCCATACGTTGGAAGGAAACCCTGGAATTCCTACCCCAGTCATTCGGCAAGCTTACTTTATATGTATAACACAGGCGACCAAGACTATTGATTTAACAACACCCTATTTTGTACCAGAAACGGATATTATCATGGCATTAAAGACAGCAGTAGCTCGTGGTGTGCACGTAAGATTGCTGGTTCCTCGCCACATTGATCAAAAAAGCGTGGGCTATGCAAGTCGTACCTATTACGGGGAACTTATAGAAGCTGGGGTCCAAATCTACCAGTACAATAAAGGAATGTTACATGCGAAACTGATGATCATTGATGAGGAAATTGCAGAAGTAGGCGCAGCAAACTATGATATGAGAAGTTTTCGCCTGAATTATGAGGTGTGTCAAGTCGTGTACAGTGCTGATGTGGCAAGAGAACTCACAGAGCAGTTCGAGGGGGATCTTACTGATTCTGTACCATTAAGAATTGAAGACTTGTTGCAACGATCCCTGACCGAGCGCATTGTTGAACAAGGTGCTCGTCTGCTTTCTCCATTATTATAAGTTGATGTATCCTGTTTTTATTGTTCTATCTTAAATCTAGATTTAACTTTGTTTTTAATATATTTCTGACTTATTTGAAAAAAAGTCGAAAACCCGTGTATTATAAGAACTTCCAACATGGGTTTTTTCTTATTTACGATGGAAATTCATTACTAAAAAACGGTAATACTAAAAAGGCAGCTCAAAGAGTTTGAATTCAAAAATATCTGTTACCTTTTCATTTAAATATAGAGGTGATATCAATAGATAATATATTTGAAAATCTTAAGGAAATACGTTTATTAGAAGATAAGCTCTATCATTTAGAATTAAATGGTTGGCTAAAAAATGAGTTTTTAACTTGGGAATGGTGGATACTAGTCGTTTTTTTAGTTGTGCCTTGGGTTATATGGGCTAAACTTGTTAAACGAGACATTATTTTAGAAATTTTGTTATTTGGTACCATAATTATCATAACAACAACCTTATTAGATGTAGTTGGCTTACAATATAGGTTTTGGGATTATCCAATTGCATTCTACCTATTATTCCTAGGGCCTTTCCCTTTGATTTTTCAATGATACCTGTAGCTTACATGTTGTTATATCAATATTTTAGAACATGGAAAATTTTTATAATCGCACAAATCACTATGGTACTCACATACGCCTTTATTGGTGAACCTTTTTCCGAGTGGGTCGAACTTGTGTATTATTATGAGTGGAGATACAGTTATTCATTCATATATTACATCATGGTTGGAATTGTAACTCGAGCTTTAATACTAAAACTAGCCTCTTTATCTAAACCTCAAGATCTTACAACTAAGTAAAATTTAAATTGG
>NZ_JBQKKM010000110.1:0-2020 GCF_052116745.1 Niallia sp. Sow4_A1
GGTGATTCAGCATCGGTAATTGCCGATGCTTTACGGCATTTCACTGTGAATGGGCTTCGAATGGGCCAAGTCCAAGTGTTTAACAATGGAATAGCAAAATATGAACAACTCATCGAATCCCTACAAAAAGCCCAAAAAACCATTGATCTGGAATATTACATCTATCGGAATGACCAAATAGGTAATCGCATCACAGAACTGCTGATCGAAAAAGCAGTAAACGGAGTGCGGGTTCGTTTTATTAGAGATGGTTGGGGGAGTAAAAAATTTCCGCGTCAAAAAATCCTTCAGATGGTGGAAGCAGGGATAGAATGCCGGACAATATTTCCTTTACGCTTTCCCTGGATTTTATCCAATTGGAATTATCGGGATCATTGTAAGATTGTCACGATCGACGGAAAGAAAGCTTTTACTGGTGGCATGAACGTAGGATATGAATATACAGGATTGAAGCCTGACGTTGGCTTCTGGAGGGATACTCATTTACAAATAACAGGAGAAGCATCAGTCAATTTGCAGACTGTCTTTGACGTTCATTGGAATATTGCTGTGCCGGAACGGATAAAATCGAAAACAAATCTGAAAACAAAATCTGAGGTAACGAAAATCAATCCAATCGGAAGAGTAGATCTTTCCAGATGGTCAGCCGAATTGGGTTCAGAGTTGAGCACCATAGATGGTAAAGAGATGGACATATACCCAAAGACAGGGACATTGCAAAAAGCGTACATCCATACGTTGGAAGGAAACCCTGGAATTCCTACCCCAGTTATTCGTCAAGCTTACTTTATATGTATAACACAGGCGACCAAGACTATTGATATAACAACACCCTACTTTGTACCAGAAACAGATATTATCATGGCATTAAAGACAGCTGTGGCTCGTGGTGTGCACGTAAGATTGCTGGTTCCTCGCCACATTGATCAAAAAAGCGTGGGCTATGCAAGTCGTACCTATTACGGGGAACTTATAGAAGCTGGGGTCCAAATCTACCAGTACAATAAAGGAATGTTACATGCGAAACTGATGATCATTGATGAGGAAATTGCAGAAGTAGGCGCAGCAAACTATGATATGAGAAGTTTTCGCCTGAATTATGAGGTGTGTCAAGTCGTGTACAGTGCTGATGTGGCAAGAGAACTCACAGAGCAGTTCGAGGGGGATCTTACTGATTCTGTACCATTAAGAATTGAAGACTTGTTGCAACGATCCCTGACCGAGCGCATTGTTGAACAGGGTGCTCGCCTCCTTTCTCCATTATTATAAGTTGATGTATCCTGTTTTTATTGTTCTATCTTAAATCTAGATTTAAAAAATTTTTGTTATTTACGATGGAAATTCATTACTAAAAAACGGTAATACTAAAAAGGCAGCTCAAAGAGTTTGAATTCAAAAATATCTGTTACCTTTTAATTTAAATATAGGGATGATATCAATAGATAATATATTTGAAAATCTTAAGGAAATACGTTTATTAGAAGATAAGCTGTATCATTTAGAATTAAATGGTTGGCTAACAAATGAGTTTTTAACTTGGGAATGGTGGATACTAGTTGTTTTTTTAGTTGTGCCTTGGGTTATATGGGCTAAACTTGTTAAACATGACATTATTTTAGAAATTTTGTTATTTGGTACCATAATTATCTTGACAACAACCTTATTAGATGTAGTTGGTGCACAATATAGTTTTTGGGATTACCCCATTGCATTTTTACCTTTTATTCCTCGGGCCTTTCCTTTTGATTTTTCAATGGTGCCTGTAGCTTACATGTTGTTATATCAATATTTTAGAACATGGAAATCTTTTATTTTAGCCCAGATCATTATGGCACTAACATATGCCTATATAGGTGAACCCTTTTGCGAGTGGGTCAAACTTGTTAATTATTTAGAGTGGAGATACAGATATTCATTCATATATTACATCATGGTTGGAATTGTAACTCGAGCTTTAATACTAAAACTAGCCTCTTTATCTAAACCTCAAGATCTTACAACTAAGTAAAATTTAAATTGG
>NZ_JBQKKM010000111.1:0-1868 GCF_052116745.1 Niallia sp. Sow4_A1
GTTTGAGTCAAGTATTTGTGGGAGAAATTTTTTATCGTCGGAATTTCTCTCTTTTTCAGTGTGTTTGCTATCTCTATTGTTAACGCTTTCTATACTTACTCTATTTATAGTCAGGCTGTTTTCGTAAAATTTTTTGGGATCAATAGACCGTTCCTTTCCGCTACAGGCACTTGCTTTCCGCGGGGAGGAAGTCGAGCCTCCTCGCCGTTCCGGCTGTGGGGTCTCGACCTTTCCTCTATGTCCCGCAGGAGTCAAGTGCCTTTCGCTCCAATCCACTCTGCGTTTTCTATGTTGTTAAAATCCATAACCTTTTAGAATACAGTTTACAGTTAAACGTCGACAATCCTTTTTAAAATCCTTGTAATGCTTTTAACGCATGATATAGTGGCTTTCCTGTTGTTTGACTCAAATAGGCAATGTTTTGTCTTGTTGCCTGTCCTGCTGTTTTGGTTAGTTTTTCACGGTAGTATTTTGGTTTTATATGATTTGATTCCTTCTCTTCCAATCGTTTCGTCATTGTTCCGATCAGTGTTTTAATATCTAATCCATCTTTTAAGCCAACCATGAATCGAATAAATGCATCTATTCCTTTTTCACTCCATGCCCTTCCGTTTTTCAGACGCTTGGCAAACACACTCATGGTTCCTTCTGCGCTGCCCATCGGACGCATATCACTCGTATCTATTCCTTGTTCCTGTAACCAAATTCTATAGTCTCCAAGTGCCTCGGGATATGGAGAAAGCTGGTTAATTAATGCTTCTAATCGTTCTTCTTTTTTCTCTGTATCCAGGGTCGCCACTGCACTATTTAACTCTACTAATAATCCCTCTCCATCATACTTAGCTAGCTTTTTTCGTATCGCTTTATATCTAGGATGTTCTTTAAAAATACGTTGGATTTCTCGAGCTACGTGGAATCTGTCTATCGTGAAAAAAGCTTTCTTTTGAAAATACTCTCTGCACGCAGTTATCCAACTAGCTCCGTCCCCATTGATAGCTAAAAGATGAGTAGTTGGATCGTAATGATACGTATCCATTAAAAATTGTTCTAACTCTTCCCAGAAAGGTGCTTCTGCTTTATGAATAAAATGCCGTTTTCCCACAAGACTGGCTCTCTTTCCATTCATAGACCAACCTTCATGGATAGCTGCGATCTTTTCTTCTCGTCCGCGCTTCTTACCACCTTGCCGTTTAATAAATAAGCCATCTACTTCGATAAATAATACCTTTCTTTTTGGTTCGATTGGCAAGCTCGGTACAACTTCTGTTTGTAATAAATGTTGACGAATCGCTTCATGACTAGCTACAGAGTATCCAAGTAATTTTTCTAACGTAGAAGATGCATGTCTGTATGATGGCCCAGTAACCGCCAATTCCATCGCCATTTCTTCCACAACTGGACTAAATCCTTTACCGCCCTCAAACTGTAAATATTGATCTAATAAATAGACATATTTGTTGCCGATACGATCCCAATAGTAATTTCGCTTAATTGAAACAGATCCAAATAAGGTGTCCATCTGAATCGCTCTCTTATCTTTGAGTTGATATCTTCCTTTATCTCGTTGTTCAGCTATTTCTCTGTCATACCCAGTTAACAGCTCCTCGAGAACTTCCGAAAAAGTTTCCTGTAATGTTTTAAATAAATCACTTTCTATTTCTTTTAATGTAGGTAGTTTTATGGTATTTTGTTTCATAGGGACTTTCTCCTTTTGTATGTTTTGTCCGCAAACACTACTATACAAAAAGAAAGTCCCTTTTTCTTTATTTTTGCTCATACTACCGCGCTTGCGTTTGGTTGGCGGTCTAACGACCACCAACCAAACCAGAGGGTAAATTATTTTCTACCCACAAACATTTTACTCATAC
>NZ_JBQKKM010000112.1:0-1771 GCF_052116745.1 Niallia sp. Sow4_A1
TTTTTTCCAGCTACCGCGCTCTCGCTTGGTGGCCTTTTTGTCTAGTTGGGGGACGAGTCCCCCAACTAGACAAAAAGGATATTTATTCTCCCACAAACATTTTACTCATACATCCTAGTAGGAATCTCTAAAATTTTCAAATAAGATTTAGGAAAACTTAAATTGAAGCAATTTGGAAAGTGGAAATTTGAATGGACTTTATCTCCATTTATCATCTTTGTTAATACTTTAATTATTAAGGCGTTTAACGTAATTTATAGTTGAAAAGTATTTTAATGCATTTTTCTTTAGATAACTACATAGTAAGTATAATTGTTCTATGAAATAGTCCTCTAAGGAGGTTATTTTGGTTATCTTTAATCCTTATTGGTAATAAAGTAAACTTAGTTTATCTATCGTTTTTCTAATAATGAAAAGAGAAAAGGAAATAGTATCATTGCTTAGGAATTAAAGGGTAGGGATAGTAGCACAAATATATTTATTTAAAAAGGAGAAATGTATAATGGAATTTGTTACTTTAAATAATGGATTGAAAATGCCTCAATTAGGATTTGGAGTTTGGCAAGTGGCAGATAATCAAGCAACTAGTGCAGTCGCTGAAGCTCTTGTAGTTGGTTATCGATCCATTGATACTGCAATGATTTATAAAAATGAAAAAGGTGTAGGGAAAGCGATAAAAGAATCTTCTGTTCCTCGTGAAGAGTTGTTTATTACGACAAAAGTTTGGAATAGTGATCAAGGTTATGAAAATACACTGAAAGCATTTGATGAAAGTATAGAAAGATTGGGTCTTGATTATGTTGATTTATATTTAATTCATTGGCCAACACCTAAATTTGATAATTATGTGGATACATATAAAGCTTTAGAAAAACTATATAAGGATGGAAAAGTGAAAGCTATCGGTGTGTGTAACTTTGAAATAGAACATTTAGAGCGCATTTTAACTGAATGTGAAGTTAAGCCTGTTCTAAATCAGGTAGAATGTCATCCATACTTGGCGCAAAAGGAATTAAAGGAGTATTGTACAAAGCATGATATTTTTGTAGAAGCTTGGAGTCCGTTAGATCAGGGCGGAGAAGTATTGCAAGATGAAGTGATTAAAAATATTGCCGATGCACTCAAAAAAACACCAGCTCAAATTGTTTTGCGTTGGCATTTACAAAATAATACAATTGCGATTCCGAAATCAGTTACTCCATCAAGAATTGAAGAGAACTTCCAAGTGTTTGACTTTGAGCTCAATGAAACAGAAGTAAACGCTATAAATCAATTAAACATTAATAGACGTAAAGGATCTCATCCTAACGATATGCATGTACGTTAAATGTTATTTATCTCTATGAAAGAAAGGGGAGGTTTTATTTCTCTCTTTCTTTCGTTATTTTTACTTGAGTATTGTTTTATTTAGAAGGAAGAAAATTTTTAAATTTTTTTTGAATAAATTGCTGACAAAATGATTATAACCTGTTATTATATAAAAGTTGCTTCTAACGGCAACGTAATATGATAATTTAATAGTGAAAGTTATTTCGAAAAAGTTGTTGACTTTCGCTTGATAAATATGATATTATATAAAAGTTGCTTCTTATAGCAACAAACAAATTGCTCTTTGAAAACTGAACAAACAAACGTCAACAATATTCGTTTTATAACTAACGTTATAGAATGACAACAAGTAACAAAAAAGCTAGAGTTTAGCAATGAGCTAATCAACTCTTTATTGGAGAGTTTGATCCTGGCTCAGGACGAACGCTGGCGGCGTGCCTAA
>NZ_JBQKKM010000113.1:0-1709 GCF_052116745.1 Niallia sp. Sow4_A1
TGGAGGCCACTGAAAAAGTCCTCCAAATGTTCATAATCTAAAAGGTATAGTCCTTCATTATTTGAAGGAACTATCCTTTTTTTATTGTATAATTATAGTATCAATTTCAGTGTGGGTGGATACTATGATTCAAAAACAACAGTCTATGATTCTTTTTAGCCCTTTTATGGCTCTATATGATTTAGTCGTTCCAAAAGATAATCTGTTACGAAAAATTAATGACTTAATTGACTTTTCATTTGTTTATGATGAAATCAAGAAAAATTATTGTTTTGATAACGGTCGAAATGCCATCGATCCTATTCGTATGTTCAAGTATTTATTATTAAAGTCGATTTATGACTTGTCTGATGTTGACGTTGTTGAACGTTCAAAATATGATATGTCTTTTAAATATTTTCTTGATATGGCACCCGAAGATTCGGTGATTGAACCAAGTTCTTTAACCAAATTTAGAAAGTTGCGTTTAAAAGACGTAAAACTTTTAGATATGCTTGTTAATAAAACCGTAGAAATCGCTATTGAAAAGGGAATTATCAAAAGTAAAGCTATTATCGTAGATGCCACTCATTCGAAAGCTCGTTATAATCAGAAATCACCTAAAGAAATCCTAATGGATCGTTCGAAAAAGCTTAGAAAAGCTGTTTATAAAATAGATGAAAGCATGAAAGATAAGTTTCCCACTAAAACTTCAACGGATATTTTGGAGGATGAAATGGAGTATTGTCAAAAACTGATTGAGGTGATTGAGAAGGAAGATACGCTTGTTCCATATCCAAAAGTAAAGGAACAACTAAACCTTCTAAAAGAAACGGTAAATGACGATATCGAATATCTACAAATTTCAGAAGATAAAGATGCTAAAGTTGGTCACAAGAGTGAGGATACCTCATTTTTTGGATACAAAACGCACATAGCCATGAGTGAAGAAAGGATTATTACAGCCGCAACAGTCACAACTGGAGAAAAGAATGACGGAAAACAATTAGAAACACTGATTGAAAAAAGTATGACAGCCGGCATGGAAGTTGAGGCAGTGATCGGGGATGCAGCTTATTCGGAAAAAGGAAATATCGAGTTCACAAAAAAGAATGGAATGAAATTGGTAGCCAAATTAAACCCTTCTGTAACACAAGGATACCGTAAAAAAGAAGATGAATTTGAATTTAATAAAGATGCTGGAATGTATGTTTGTAAGGCTGGACATATGGCAATAAGAAAAGCAAAACAGGGCAAAAAAGGAGAAGGTAGAAATCAAGTTCATACGTACTATTTTGATATAGAAAAATGTAAACACTGTCCGTTTAAGGAAGGATGTTATAAGGAAGGGGCTAAAAGTAAAACATATTCTGTAAGCATCAAATCAAACGAGCATACAGAGCAGGCAAAATTTCAAGAAAGTGACTATTTTAAAGAAAAGTCGAAAGAACGATATAAAATAGAAGCTAAAAATAGCGAATTAAAACACAGACACGGGTACAATGTTGCAAAATCCTCGGGTCTATTAGGTATGGAATTGCAAGGTGCCATGGCAATATTTACGGTGAATTTAAAAAGAATCTTGAAATTAATGAGTTAAAAAAGATAGGAATTCATGAGAAAATGGATAAAAAAAGACGACTCTACATTCAAAAAATTTAATGAGGGTCGTCTTTTTTTTATGCGGCCAGCTGATTATTTAGAAATGACCTCAGTTTGTCAGTGGCCTC
>NZ_JBQKKM010000114.1:0-1580 GCF_052116745.1 Niallia sp. Sow4_A1
TCTAACCTTTAAAATCTAATTAATTTATTTCCCATTGGAAATGTCCTATTTTTAGGCAGACTTCTCCCCTTAACTGAAATTTAAATTTTTTTCAGTTGGTAAAACCAAGTTAAGCTACTCAATCTGGAGTTTTTGTATTTGACCCAATACGTTCCAAAAGAATTTCTGATAGACAAAACTTGATGACAATTTAAAGTAATAAGATCTACCTGATTTCACTAGTTTACTGGCAACTTTAATAAGCCTTGTACGTATGGTATCAATTTGCATCATCTTTTGACCTTGTGGAAAGCAAATGGTTCGTAACCAATTCGTTAAATTATAAGCAAGCAGGCTTAGCATCATTTTTACCGTGTTGACTTGAAAAGAATGACTATTCATGTGATCCAAATAAAAGCCATTCTTTGATTCCTTGATATAGTTCTCCATCGTTCCTCTTTTTTGATAAGCTCGTACGATGTCTTTTGGAGAAGCTATTTCAAAATTTGTAACAAAAAAGGAATGGGCAAAAAGTAATTCACCAGCTGGTCGTACCGATTGGATAATCACTTTTCTTGGTTTCGACCATGACTTGGCTTGATAAGTGGCTTCTTCAAAATAGCGCTCTGTTTCTGAAACATCTCGTGGTGCAGAAGAAGGATGGTATTCTTTAGCAAGACTTTGTAATTGTAGGTTAGATTTTAATCGGATCACATATAAAACGGATTCCTTTTCACACAATTCGTACAAGTCGGGGACGGCAAACCCACTGTCTCCACGAAGGAATAAATTCGTTTCAGGGAACTTTTGGTTGTAGTGTTCAATTAATGGCTGAATAAACTCAACAATACCATTTGAAGTATATACATTTCCGGGACGAAGCTTCGCTTTAAGAAAGTCACCTGTAGCACCATCAAAAGCAACCAATGGATGAAAACCCATTGTTCCATAATGCGTATTGTAGGAAGAATCCTCTTGATTTCCATAAGTATCAGAATGGGTTGAATCCAAATCGATAAATAAAGCTTCGGACCCCCGAAATGAATGGATTTTATCAAGTAATTCTTGGTTTGCTTGATTTAAATGATCAATAGACTCTTTATCAAAACGTGTGTAAAAACGAGATAAACTCGGTTGTGAAGCGAGCGCTGGCGTTCCTATGATTTGGGTGAAAACTGGATCTTTCGTTAAATGATCAGCTGCATCATCCTCGGAATAGCCCGCAATCATTTGATAAATCTTTTGACGTAATAAGTTCTCGTTTGAATGGAGGTAATAGGCCCTAGAATCGTTTAACCTCAAATGGTTTTCTAGTGTTTTTGAAAATCCAATTTTCTCATCGAATTCCCTAAAAAGAAATTCACCAGTATCGGAGGACAGATCCCCTCCATCATTTGACAATTTAATTTTGCGATTGAAATCAAGGGTAATTTGCGGTAAAGTAGCCATTATAAGAATCCTTTCTGTGGTTATTTCGTCGTTGTTTTAACCTTATCAGAAATGGATTCTTTTTTCATTTATCAAGTGAATTAACATTTAACAAAAAAGCTTATTGGAATAACGATTGTAACCAATTAATGATTTTCTATGAATAATTCAGG
>NZ_JBQKKM010000115.1:0-1460 GCF_052116745.1 Niallia sp. Sow4_A1
GAGAGTATAAAATATTTTGTGTAAATGAAAATTTCCATGTAAAAAGGAAGACCTTCTCTTGGTAGAATTAAGTCACCACAACCAATCCTAGAAAAGAGGTCTTCCCTATGAATCAGTTTACAACAGAAATTATCGATGCACTAGTAAAAAAACAAGATATTACCGAGGTTTTTCGTTCGCACTTGGAAATGGCGATCAACTCGCTACTTGTGACAGAGTTAACGGAATTTCTAGATTATGAAAAATATGACCGTATTGGCTTTAATTCAGGCAACTCACGCAATGGGTCTTATTCGCGTACGCTTCACACAGAGTACGGCGATTTAGCCATTCAAATTCCACGTGATCGCAATGGTGAGTTCAAACAACAGACCGTGGCTCCGTATAAGCGTTCGAATGATACGCTTGAAGATACGGTGATTCACCTGTTTAAAAAAGGCATTACGATGGCTGAAATTGCCCAGTTAATCGAAAAAATGTACGGCCATCACTATACGCCTCAAACGATTTCGAATATGACAAAAGCGGTTTCAGAAACAGTCGATGCATTTAACAACCGTTCGTTGCATAATCGTTACGTATGCGTGTATTTAGATGCGACGTATATTGCCGTGCGTCGTGATACGGTGTCCAAAGAAGCTGTCTATATCGCTGTTGGTATTCGCGAAGACGGCTCTAAAGAGGTACTCGCTTATACGATTGCCCCAACAGAGTCTGCTTACAACTGGCAAGAGCTACTAGAAGAGCTGAAAGACCGTGGTGTAGAAGACGTCTTATTATTCGTATCAGACGGCTTAAAAGGCATGGCAGACGCTGTTTTCACTGTGTTTCCAAAAGCAAAATATCAAGTCTGTTTAGTTCATGTCGGTCGCAATATTATGCATAAAGTACGCGTAGAGGATCGCAAGGAAGTCTGCGAAGATTTTAAAATGATTCACCAGGCAAAGGACGCCGAAGCAGCTGAGCTAGCACTTGGGCAGTTCTGCGAGAAATGGAGCAAATCGTACAAAAAAGTTACACAAGGCTTACTAAATAACCCGTATTTACTGACGTTTTATCAGTTTCCAAAAGCAATTTGGCGAAGCATCTACTCGACCAATTTAATTGAGTCGTTCAATAAGCAAATCAAAAAATATACAAAGCGCAAGGAACAGTTTCCGAACGAAGAATCACTGGAACGTTTTTTAGTGACGCAGTTCGAGGACTACAATCAACGTTTCGCCTCACGCTGTCACATCGGCTTCAATCAGGCACGTGCAGAGTTGGAAGAGATGTTTGAGCAGCTACATGAACCGACAAACTAACCGGGACGTGCCAGCGCGAAATTTGGGTGTCTAGGAAAGGGCTAGCCCTTTCCTAGACACCCAAATCAACACTTCGAACAAATCTATTTGAATACGAAGGTGATCATCTACCTTGAGAAGTTGAAAAGTCATTTACACAAAAATATTGACAGTACC
>NZ_JBQKKM010000116.1:0-1404 GCF_052116745.1 Niallia sp. Sow4_A1
CACTAGTGTTGCATTAATTTATTTTCACTATTAAAAATACTCAAAATGTTCAATTTTATTATTTTGTGCAAAGAAAAAGTCCTTTATAATGGATAAGTCAGGTGGTAACCCGTCCAAATCCACTAAAAAAGGACCAACTCATGGACAAGATTACACGAAAAACTTCATTTGGACAATGGTTTTCACCAATAAATCTTCAACTTTTTGAAGAAACCGTGAAAACGTTGAAATTAGATTACTATACGAAAAAACTAAAAACAGACTCATTTCTAAAATTACTCCTTTTTGCACAGCTACAAGAAGTCGAAAGTTTGCATGAGCTAAGCGATTGTCTTTTCGACGACCAACTACAAAAAGGCATTGATCTTGATTCAATCAGTATTTCTCAGCTCTCACGCCGATTAAACGGTATAAATCCAGATTTATTTCAAAGGCTTTTCCTTGATTTAGTCGCACAAATTCATGCAAAAACACATTATACAAAGCTTATTATGCCGTTAAAAATCATTGATTCAAGCACATTGCCACTTAATTTGACCAATCATAAATGGGCAAAGTTCCGCAAAACAAAAGCGGGTGTCAAGTTGCATTTGAGACTTGTGTTTATGGAAAAAGGGAGTTCCTATCCTGAAAAGGCTGTTTTAACAACGGCAAAAGAACATGATCGTGGTCAGCTTGAAATCATGGTTGATGATAAAGAATGCATGTATGTGTTTGACCGTGGCTACCTAGATTACGAGCGCTTTGACCGAATGACAGATGATGGTTACTTTTTTCTTTCAAGGCTACGGAAAAACGCAGTCATACGGGAAGTTTATAATTTTAAACTACCCGAGAATTCAGCTGTTTTGTCAGATCAAATGGTGTTGATTGGTACGACTCAAAACCGTGCTGAAAATTACTTTCGTCTTCTAAAAGTGATGGATTCAAAAGGAAATGAACTGCATTTAATTACCAATCGTTTTGATTTGAGTGCCGAAGAAATTTCAGAGATGTACAAATCACGGTGGGCAATTGAGTTGTTCTTTAAATGGATCAAACAGCATCTCAGCATCAAAAAGTTCTACGGTCAAAGTGAATGGGCGATTCAAAACCAAGTGTTTATCGCACTGATTGTTTTTTGCCTACATGTTCTCGTACAACTTGAAACAAGAAGTAAGCGAAAAACCTTACAAATTAGCCGTTATTTAAGGGCTGCATTGTGGAAACCAGCTCATATCTGGCTTCGAAAGATTGAAGGGAAAGCCATCCCTTAATAAGCAAATTGTTGTTGTCGCACAAGTCTAATTGTAAAAAAAAACCAAATGGATGGAGCCACCTTTGAATAGGTATTTACCTTTTTGGCTCTAAACAAGGAGGATAATCAGACTGAAAATTGCGACAATATTTATGCAACACTAGTGA
>NZ_JBQKKM010000117.1:0-1377 GCF_052116745.1 Niallia sp. Sow4_A1
AACGGACAAGTATTTGATCAATCAAAGCAGTTATCTGGTGCGTTAAAGGAAGAACAGAAACGGGCAAAACAGTTAGAAAAAGATCTTCAAAAGAAGGAGAAAGCATTAGCGGAAGCTGCGGCGTTATTATTACTTAGAAAAAAGGCCCAAGCGATTTGGGGGGACGACGAGGAAGAATGATTAGCCCATCAAATCGCGCATTAGCTGTAGAACTCATCCAAGAAGCCAATCAAAATGGTGCGCGGTTAGCGAAGGCTTGTGAGGAACTTTATATTAGTGTACGAACCTACGAGCGCTGGGTGGCAGATGGTAAGGTTAAGGTCGATCAGCGTCCCTTTGCGAAAAGACCTGTTCCAAAAAATAAGTTGTCCGAGGAAGAGAAAAAGGAAATACTCGAGGTTGTTACACAAGAAGAATATGCCGACTTACCGCCGACACAAATTGTCCCAAAGCTTGCGGATAAAGGAACATATATTGCGTCAGAATCTACGTTTTACCGTGTTTTACGTGAAGGAAAGATGCAACACCACCGTGGACGTAGTCAAAAGCCAACACGAAGAATCCCCGAGAGTCATCTGGCCACATCGCCAAATCAGGTGTGGACATGGGATATTACGTGGCTTGGTGGACCTGTGAAAGGCTTGTATTATCGCCTCTATTTAATACTCGATCTATTTAGTAGAAAAGCAGTTGGGTGGGAAGTATGGGAAAAGGAAGAAGCGACACACGCTGAATCACTTGTAAAAAAAGCAGTCATTAATGAGAAAATCCAAGGGGCACCACTGGTGTTGCATTCAGACAATGGGAGTCCGATGAAAGCTGAGACCTTTTTAAGTTTACTTGAGAAGTTGGGGATCCAAAGTTCCTTTTCAAGACCACGTGTAAGCAATGATAATCCTTATTCAGAAGCCATGTTTCGAACACTTAAATACCGCCCTGATTATCCGCATAAGGGCTTTACCTCACTTGAAGAAGCCAGACAATGGGCACACCAATTTGTCCATTGGTATAATCATATTCATCTGCATAGTGGGCTGAATTATGTAACACCGGCACAGTGTCATGCCGGAGAACACGTAACCATATTGACAAAGAGAAAAGACGTATATGAAGCCGCAAAAGCGAAGCATCCAGAACGCTGGGCGAGGAGTCTAAGAAATTGGACACCTATTGAAAAAGTAGCACTTAATCCAATGCGTGATGAGGGAAAAAGGAAACGTTGAGTCCGCCTTAATACACTTTATTCCCTGATGATTTGAATGGAAAGAATGGATTTCCTTTCCATTCAAATCATCAGGCCAGCAAGCGTAGCGCGGTAGCCTTGACTGAACACAACACTAAAGTAACTAAATGCGACAACTATGTTGACAAACACCG
>NZ_JBQKKM010000118.1:0-1295 GCF_052116745.1 Niallia sp. Sow4_A1
ATGGTGCCCGTACCGCAAACCGACACAGGTAGGCGAGGAGAGAATCCTAAGGTGAGCGAGAGAACTCTCGTTAAGGAACTCGGCAAAATGACCCCGTAACTTCGGGAGAAGGGGTGCTCTTGCGGGTGCAAGCCTGCGAGAGCCGCAGTGAATAGGCCCAGGCGACTGTTTAGCAAAAACACAGGTCTCTGCGAAGCCGCAAGGCGAAGTATAGGGGCTGACACCTGCCCGGTGCTGGAAGGTTAAGAGGAGGGGTTAGCGTTCGCGCGAAGCTCTGAATTGAAGCCCCAGTAAACGGCGGCCGTAACTATAACGGTCCTAAGGTAGCGAAATTCCTTGTCGGGTAAGTTCCGACCCGCACGAAAGGTGTAACGATCTGGGCACTGTCTCAACGAGAGACTCGGTGAAATTATAGTACCTGTGAAGATGCAGGTTACCCGCGACAGGACGGAAAGACCCCGTGGAGCTTTACTGCAGCCTGATATTGAATTTTGGTACAGCTTGTACAGGATAGGTAGGAGCCTTGGAAGCCGGAGCGCTAGCTTCGGTGGAGGCATTGGTGGGATACTACCCTGGCTGTATTGACATTCTAACCCGCACCCCTTATCGGGGTGGGAGACAGTGTCAGGTGGGCAGTTTGACTGGGGCGGTCGCCTCCTAAAAAGTAACGGAGGCGCCCAAAGGTTCCCTCAGAATGGTTGGAAATCATTCGTAGAGTGTAAAGGCACAAGGGAGCTTGACTGCGAGACCTACAAGTCGAGCAGGGACGAAAGTCGGGCTTAGTGATCCGGTGGTTCCGCATGGAAGGGCCATCGCTCAACGGATAAAAGCTACCCCGGGGATAACAGGCTTATCTCCCCCAAGAGTCCACATCGACGGGGAGGTTTGGCACCTCGATGTCGGCTCATCGCATCCTGGGGCTGTAGTCGGTCCCAAGGGTTGGGCTGTTCGCCCATTAAAGCGGTACGCGAGCTGGGTTCAGAACGTCGTGAGACAGTTCGGTCCCTATCCGTCGTGGGCGTAGGAAATTTGAGAGGAGCTGTCCTTAGTACGAGAGGACCGGGATGGACGCACCGCTGGTGTACCAGTTGTCTTGCCAAAGGCATCGCTGGGTAGCTATGTGCGGAAGGGATAAGTGCTGAAAGCATCTAAGCATGAAGCCCCCCTCAAGATGAGATTTCCCATAGCGTAAGCTAGTAAGATCCCTGAAAGATGATCAGGTTGATAGGTCAGAGGTGGAAGCGTGGCGACATGTGGAGCTGACTGATACTAATAGATCGAGGACTTAACTAAAA
>NZ_JBQKKM010000119.1:0-1268 GCF_052116745.1 Niallia sp. Sow4_A1
CCGAGACCACTTTTAGGCAACACATGTTGTTCTTGTACTTTTAGCCATGACAAAAAAGAGTCTAGTATTGGTTTACTTTGCTCTAGACGTTGTTTATACCGTTCTTCCGGCTCTAATTCCTTTAACTTTCGCTCAATCGTGAAAAGTTGATTACAGAATTGGAGACCTTCGGTCGCAGCGACTGGTTTTATACTATTTGTAGGCAGTGCTTTTAAGACATCGGTAAAACCACGTCTGGCATGAGCCCAACAACCAACAAGTGTTACGTTTTCTACTTTATGATATCCGGCATAACCGTCGACTTGAAGAAAGCCTTTGAATTCCTTTAAGAAGTTCATTGGATTTTCTCCAGCTCTGGTTTCTTGATAATCATATAGTATGATGGGAGATCCCTCGACACCTGTACGGTATAGCCACAAATAGGATTTAGATGAAGCGGATCTACCTGGCTCTTGAAGCACTTGAAGAGTTGTCTCATCCGCACAAACAATGTCAAGCTTAACTAGGAGCTGATGCATCCGACTATATAGCTTGCTTAACCAACGATCTGCTCCGTACATCATCCAATTAGCCATCGTTTGACGAGATAATGTTATACCCAAACGATGTAGATGTTTTTCCTGTCTATATATAGGAAGTCCCTCTACATACTTTTGGCTCATGATATGTGCCAACATAGATGGAGATGCGAGACTTCCCGCAATGACTGGCTTCGGCATGGGCGCGGTTTGGATCGGCGTTTCAATGGCCTCCTGTTCACAATGGCGGCATGAATAAACATGGCGCACATGCTTCACCACTTTTACTTCAGCTGGGATATATTTTAATTCCTGACGGACTTCTGTACTCATTTCATGCAGGTTTCCACCGCAACACGAACAGACCTGCTCTTCATCGGATAAACGATAATCGATCGTTTCCACAGGCAGATTTTCTAACATCAACTGACGTTGGCCGCGTTTCTTCTTACGGCGGTAGGTGATGGTTTCTACGGTAGGTTCGGGTGATGCGAGGTCCGCTTCTTGTTCAACTTCATTAAAAAGAGTTAGTTCCAGTTGACCTGGAATGCCCTTTTCGCTAGATACACCAAAACGTTTAGACTGATGAAGGCGAAGCTGTTCTTGTAACCAACTAATCTTGGCTTCAGATTCACTTTTTTCCTTTTCTAGCTTCGCCTCTAAGTCTGCGTTTTTCTGTTCCAAGAGTTGAACGCGCTCGAGAAGTTCTTCAATTGTAGGAGTTGTGTTTGCTGTTTTCTTTGTCTTTTT
>NZ_JBQKKM010000120.1:0-1169 GCF_052116745.1 Niallia sp. Sow4_A1
GGAGGGAACGAAGTTTCGACTACAGGGTTTTTACCTTCTACGACTGACCTTTCCAGATCGATTCGTCTACCCCGTTCCTTTGTAACTCCATATAGAGTGTCCTACAACCCCAAGAGGCAAGCCTCTTGGTTTGGGCTAATCCCGTTTCGCTCGCCGCTACTCAGGGAATCGCGTTTGCTTTCTCTTCCTCCGGGTACTTAGATGTTTCAGTTCCCCGGGTCTGCCTTCAGTACCCTATGTATTCAGGTAAAGATTCTATCCCATTACGGATAGAGGGTTTCCCCATTCGGAAATCTCTGGATCAAAGCTTACTTACAGCTCCCCAAAGCATATCGGTGTTAATCCCGTCCTTCATCGGCTCCTAGTGCCAAGGCATCCACCGTGCGCCCTTTCTAACTTAACTTAGTTTCGACCAAAGATAAGCGGCGTATCTCTTCGTCAGCTTCCTTACTCTGCTCCTCACGTACTAGCGTACGCTCCGGTGCTCGCTCGGTCGCTTCCTTGATCTACTTGCTTCTCTTTGCTCTCAAATCTTTGAAAGGGTATTCGATTGATACAATTACTTTTCAAAGTAATAATTCTCTAAAATAGAGAATCTAAGATGGCGATTACTCGGTTTATCTTGGTTACTTCTATTTAATGATTTAGTTTTCAAAGAACAATTTCGGCTTATTTAAAAGCCTATTTTTGAGGAATTGCTCCCTCAAAACTGAACAACAAATCGTCAACAATCTTTGATGGAATGTGAATTCCATTTTCCTTAGAAAGGAGGTGATCCAGCCGCACCTTCCGATACGGCTACCTTGTTACGACTTCACCCCAATCATCTATCCCACCTTAGGCGGCTGGCTCCAAATGGTTACCCCACCGACTTCGGGTGTTACAAACTCTCGTGGTGTGACGGGCGGTGTGTACAAGGCCCGGGAACGTATTCACCGCGGCATGCTGATCCGCGATTACTAGCGATTCCAGCTTCATGTAGGCGAGTTGCAGCCTACAATCCGAACTGAGAATGGTTTTATGGGATTTGCTAGGCGTCACCGCTTTGCTGCCCTTTGTACCATCCATTGTAGCACGTGTGTAGCCCAGGTCATAAGGGGCATGATGATTTGACGTCATCCCCACCTTCCTCCGGTTTGTCACCGGCAGTCACCTTAGAGTGCCCAACT
>NZ_JBQKKM010000122.1:0-1086 GCF_052116745.1 Niallia sp. Sow4_A1
TGTTGAGCATTTTTACTATTCAAAAGGTGACTCGCCTTACGAATAAAGAGCGTCCAAAAGTACTGATTATCGATGATTCTGCGTATGACCGAAATCGTAGTAAAAAGGTAGAGCTTCTCGCTCGTTGTTTTGATCATGCTTCCCTGAAAATGCGTTTCTTTAAGGGGTTTCGTATGCTCACTTTGGGCTGGTCAGATGGCTATACATTTATGCCAATTGACTTTTCTTTAGTCAGTTCAAAAAAGTCTCAAATCAATGGTATCTCTGAAAAAATTGATAAACGTACTTGTGGATACAAGCGTCGAGAAAATGCATTACAAACTGAGCCTGAACAAGTTCCTGACATGATTAAACGTGCATTAGCCAATGGGATAGATGCAAGTTATGTCCTTATGGATTCTTGGTTTACATTGCCACCACTTGTAAAGTCTATTGTGGATCAAGGATTAGACGTAATTGGTATGGTCAAAGAAACAAAACAACGTTATAACGTAAACGGGGAGATGGTTTCTTTAAAGCAACTATACCGCCTAGCTGGACCCATTCAATCCAAGAAAGGAATTCTTCGTTCCATCCATACGATCATGGCTAATGGAACACCAATTAAAGTGGTATTCATTCAAAACAGAAATAAGAAAAGCGACTGGCTTGCCATCCTCAGCACAGACTGCACTCTTTCAGAACAGGAGATCGTCCGAATCTATGGAATGCGCTGGGATATCGAGGTATTCTTTAAGGCGGCCAAATCTCTTTTGAAACTTGAAAAAGAATTCCAAAGCCGTTCATATGACGCGCTTATTTGCCATACAACGATTGTGTTTTCTCGTTTTATCGTTCTGTCGTGGCAGAATCGCTGTAATACCGATCAACGCACAATAGGTGGTCTGTTTTACGAATTATGCGATGAAGTAAATGAACTTGATTGGGCTGTCGCATTACAGCAATTGATCGAGCTTCTTCAAGATGCACTTAAACAAACGAATAAGAAAATCAAAAAAATAATTCAAAGTCAACTTGAACAGTGGATCGCTGGCCTTCCTAATTATATCAAGGCTTATTTGCCGATATCACTCTGCGAAAGTTGAG
>NZ_JBQKKM010000123.1:0-1051 GCF_052116745.1 Niallia sp. Sow4_A1
GAGTGTATCCTGAGTACGGCGGGACACGAGAAATCCCGTCGGAAGCAGGGAGGACCATCTCCCAAGGCTAAATACTCCCTAGTGACCGATAGTGAACCAGTACCGTGAGGGAAAGGTGAAAAGCACCCCGGAAGGGGAGTGAAATAGATCCTGAAACCGTGTGCCTACAAGTAGTTAGAGCCCATTTATGGGTGATAGCGTGCCTTTTGTAGAATGAACCGGCGAGTTACGATTACATGCGAGGTTAAGTTGATAAGACGGAGCCGCAGCGAAAGCGAGTCTGAATAGGGCGAAATAGTATGTGGTTGTAGACCCGAAACCAGGTGATCTACCCATGTCCAGGGTGAAGTCCAGGTAACACTGGATGGAGGCCCGAACCCACGCACGTTGAAAAGTGCGGGGATGAGGTGTGGGTAGCGGAGAAATTCCAATCGAACTTGGAGATAGCTGGTTCTCTCCGAAATAGCTTTAGGGCTAGCCTCAAGATTTAGAGTATTGGAGGTAGAGCACTGTTTGGACTAGGGGCCCCCATCGGGTTACCGAATTCAGACAAACTCCGAATGCCAAATACTTATTCTTGGGAGTCAGACTACGAGTGATAAGATCCGTGGTCAAGAGGGAAACAGCCCAGACCACCAGCTAAGGTCCCAAAGTATACGTTAAGTGGAAAAGGATGTGGAGTTGCTTAGACAACCAGGATGTTGGCTTAGAAGCAGCCACCATTTAAAGAGTGCGTAATAGCTCACTGGTCGAGTGACTCTGCGCCGAAAATGTACCGGGGCTAAACGTATCACCGAAGCTGTGGATTGACATCTAATGATGTCAGTGGTAGGAGAGCGTTCTAAGGGCGTTGAAGCTAGACCGTAAGGACTGGTGGAGCGCTTAGAAGTGAGAATGCCGGTATGAGTAGCGAAAGATGAGTGAGAATCTCATCCACCGAATGCCTAAGGTTTCCTGAGGAAGGCTCGTCCGCTCAGGGTTAGTCGGGACCTAAGCCGAGGCTGAAAAGCGTAGGCGATGGACAACAGGTTGATATTCCTGTACCACCTTT
>NZ_JBQKKM010000124.1:0-1041 GCF_052116745.1 Niallia sp. Sow4_A1
AAAAAAACGAAATTTTGATGAAAGAAAATGTTTAGAAAGCGGATACAAAATTAAAAGTTTTATTTTATAAAAAGGGAGCTAAAAAAACTCCCACAAAAACTTGACTCAATCTACTAGGATTGCTTGATTGCTATTTTACAAGACTTAATATAATAATGTAAGTAGTGAATTTTTTATGACATAGTTACTTATACTTAACTAACTATTAATTCGTAACCAGGAGGGATAGGATGGAAATTCCATGCTCAATTGAAAAAACACTTGATATTATCGGAAATAAATGGTCATTTCTAGTGTTAAGGGAATTATTCGAAGGGACAAAACGGTTCAATGAATTACGGAGATCCATTGAGGGGATAAGTCCTAATTCTTTAACGACAACACTCAAACATTTAGAGAAGAAAGGTATTATTATTCGAACAGCTATCCCTACAGTTCCTATTACTGTTGAATACTCTCTTACAAAAAAAGGCGATTCTTTTCATAGTGTATTAAAGGAAATGAAAAAGTGGGCTGCTGAATGGGCGTAAAACAATTCTATCATACATAAAGTAAACCTTTGTTATAAACTGGACTGGACTATTATGTCTGGTACCACTTAAAGTTAAGCTTATCTAATAATCATTATACTAAGTTAATCTATCTTCATTGATTTTTATATTAAAAGGACTTCCAACTTATGAAGTCCTTTAGCATTATCCGTTATTCAATATTGAAATATGGGATTTTTAAGGGAATTTACTTTCTACTAACATTATTGTTTTCTATAAGAATAATCAAATATTAATAGAGTATCTCGATACCACTAGTTAATAAAAATAGAAGCGATTCATCTCCCACCTAACCGCTATCGCTTTTTGAGGAAGGAGTCTTCACGCTAAAAATGATAAAAAGGACCTAAAAGCAATAAAGCTTTTAGGTCTTTTAGTGGCCTGGCGACGTCCTACTCTCACAGGGGGAGAACCCCCAACTACCATCGGCGCTTTAGAAGCTTAACTTCCGTGTTCGGTATGGGAACGGGTGTGACCTTCTCGCTATCGC
>NZ_JBQKKM010000125.1:0-933 GCF_052116745.1 Niallia sp. Sow4_A1
GTGAATGCCTCCAACATGATTTCTTACAAATCGAATCAATACTCGGTACCAGCAAAATACCAAGGAAAGAGAGTTGGACTACAAGTGTATGATGATCAAATATGGGTTTATTATAACACGGAGCTCATCGCACAACATCCCTTAAGTGGGAAGAAATTAAATTATCAAGAAACCCACTATCAGGAATCACTAGGGGTTTCTATGCCTAACTATCCTAATATTGATGAGTTAGCGAAAAAGAACTTAGCAGCGATTGGAGAAGTGTATAAATAATGAATCAAGTAACAACAAATCATCAGCAATTATTAAAGAATCTAGAGTATCTGGGGCTTAAGCAAATGACGTTACATTTAAATGAAGTCATAGACTTTAGTGTAAATAATCAATTGTCCTTTAATGATACTTTGATTAAATTAACGAACTATGAAATTGATGTCCGAGAGCAAAATATGACACAGGCAATGGTGAAAGTAGGTGCATTCCCACATCGTAAAGAAATAACTGATTTCGATTTTGATTTTCAACCCTCCATTAACCGACAACAAATCTTAGATTTTTTAACGCTCCGTTTTATAGAGGAGAATGAAAATATCGTTTTCTTGGGTACAAGTGGTGTTGGAAAGACCCATTTGGCCACTTCAATCGGAATTGCCGCAGCGAAGAAACGAACTAGTACTTATTTTATTAAGTGCCATGATTTAATCCAGAATTTGAAGAAAGCACGGTTGGAAAACCGTTTAGAAAGTCGTTTAAAGCATTATGCCAAGTACAAGCTTTTAATCGTAGATGAAATTGGTTACTTGCCAATAGATGCGGAAGATGCGAAGCTCTTTTTTCAGCTCATTGACATGAGATACGAAAAGAAAAGTACGATTCTCACTACAAATGTAAATTTCAAAGAGTGGGATACAATTTTTCAAGAGACTAAACTAG
>NZ_JBQKKM010000126.1:0-779 GCF_052116745.1 Niallia sp. Sow4_A1
CAAGCTGAGCTACTTCCCGAAATATAATGGCGCGCCCGAAAGGAGTCGAACCCATAACCTTCTGATCCGTAGTCAGACGCTCTATCCAATTGAGCTACGGGCGCATTAATTAAAAAACAATGGTGCCGAGGACCGGAATCGAACCGGTACGGTAGTCACCTACCGCAGGATTTTAAGTCCTGTGCGTCTGCCAGTTCCGCCACCCCGGCATTGTTTCTTATGGAGCGGAAGACGGGATTCGAACCCGCGACCCCCACCTTGGCAAGGTGATGTTCTACCACTGAACTACTTCCGCATATATTTAATTGGTGCGGGTGAAGGGAGTCGAACCCCCACGCCTTGCGGCGCTAGATCCTAAGTCTAGTGCGTCTGCCAATTCCGCCACACCCGCAGACAAAAATAAGATGAGCCATGGAGGATTCGAACCTCCGACCCTCTGATTAAAAGTCAGATGCTCTACCAACTGAGCTAATGGCTCATAAAATGGTGCCGGCTAGAGGACTTGAACCCCCAACCTACTGATTACAAGTCAGTTGCTCTACCAATTGAGCTAAACCGGCATATTATAGTTTGTCCAATATAATGGTGGAGGATGACGGGATCGAACCGCCGACCCTCTGCTTGTAAGGCAGATGCTCTCCCAGCTGAGCTAATCCTCCATATATAGCGCCTGGCGACGTCCTACTCTCACAGGGGGAGAACCCCCAACTACCATCGGCGCTGAGAAGCTTAACTTCCGTGTTCGGTATGGGAACGGGTGTGACCTTCTCGCTATCGCC
>NZ_JBQKKM010000127.1:0-738 GCF_052116745.1 Niallia sp. Sow4_A1
ATGATTTCATTATACTATAAGATCCAACCGATTACTCTCATAATTTCATGTTTAAACGACAGTTTTTGCAGAAACGACGGGATGTGCTTTTGTCTGTTCTAATGATAAACCATCTAACAACCAATTCAATTGGCGACGTGAGATTTTATACGGACCTAAGCTCCCATGATCAGATGGCCAGTGAAATGTTCCACGTTCGAGTCTTCGGTAGTACAACCAAAATCCGTTGGTATCCCAATGAAGAATCTTGAGTTTATCGCGTTTCTTGTTACAAAAAACAAAAAGACTCGATGAAAAGGGATCTAGATTGAATTCCATCTGAACGATGATAGCTAATCCATCAATGGATTTTCTCATGTCCGTGCTACCTCGAGCGAGGTAGACACTCTCAATCGTTGATGCATTTAGCATATGGATTGAAGTGTCCTTACCACATCTACAAGCAGCTGGGGATCAAAGCCTTGTTTGACCTCTAACGCTACGTGACCAACATGAACAACTATGTTAGATTGAGAGTCTGTCATTGTTTCATCCATTTCTAATGTAATCCATTGTGAAGGGGTATTTGACGTGTCTTCGGTTGTTTTAAGCTTCTTCTTCCAATACCAGAATTGATGAATACTGACCTCGTTGGCTGCACACCAATTTGAAGCACTTAGTCCGCTTGTCATATAGTTAGCAATCCGTTTTTCCCATTCAACTCTAAGATCGGATCTCTTCATATAGCAAAACCTCCAT
>NZ_JBQKKM010000128.1:0-688 GCF_052116745.1 Niallia sp. Sow4_A1
TACAGCTCCCCAAAGCATATCGGTGTTAATCCCGTCCTTCATCGGCTCCTAGTGCCAAGGCATCCACCGTGCGCCCTTTCTAACTTAACTTAGTTTCGACCAAAGATAAGCAGCGTATCTCTTTGTCTGCTTCCTTACTCTGCTCCTCACGTACTAGCGTACGCTCCGGTGCTCGCTCGGTCGCTTCCTTGACCTACTTGCTTCTCTTTGCTCTCAAATCTTTGAAAGGGTATTCGATTGATACGATTACTTTTCAAAGAAATAATTCTCTAAAATAGAGAATCTAAGATGGCGATTACTCGGTTTATCTTGGTTACTTCTATTTAATGATTTAGTTTTCAAAGAACAATTTTGGTGGAGCTTAGCGGGATCGAACCGCTGACCTCCTGCGTGCAAGGCAGGCGCTCTCCCAGCTGAGCTAAAGCCCCAAAAATGGTATTTAATTTAAAATGGTGGGCCTAAATGGACTCGAACCATCGACCTCACGCTTATCAGGCGTGCGCTCTAACCAGCTGAGCTATAGGCCCATTTTATGTTCGATAAAGTAAAAAGGTTCTTGCTTTATCTATTTTTCAAGGGAATTGCTCCCTCAAAACTGAACAACAAATCGTCAACAATCTTTGATGGAATGTACATTCCATTTTCCTTAGAAAGGAGGTGATCCAGCCGCACCTTCCGATACGGCTAC
>NZ_JBQKKM010000129.1:0-669 GCF_052116745.1 Niallia sp. Sow4_A1
TCTTTATTTTTGCTCATACTACCGCGCTTGCGTTTGGTTGGCGGTCTAACGACCACCAACCAAACCAGAGGGTAAATTATTTTCTACCCACAAACATTTTACTCATACTTACTATTAATTTGAATGGATGAGAACAGAATGACATAAGTTAGAGATCATGGGAAATGTTAACGAAAGTAAAAAAATATTTTTGTCTAATCTATTTATTGCCAATATGGTATAATTAGTATAATTTAACTATATAATTAGGTGGAGTTCAAGAAATAATTAATTCTATTATATCCATGATAAAATAAAACCTAGTGTATAGTAATATTTAGTGGTATTGCAAACTAGATTCCTCCTATTCACATTTGAATAGATATGTAATTAGTACTATATTATAGGCTTTATCATTGTTGGTTTACATCCTCAATAGAAAAATATTTCCCGTTAATTTTATTCTGATTGGTTACATATATAAGTTGTTATTTTGGTACTTATTCTAAAAGGGAATCTATTTATGAATCAGTACAAAAGTATTATAATTACGACAATAAATAAAAAATCAATATATATAAACTCAACTTTCGCAGAGTGATATCGGCAAATAAGCCTTGATATAATTAGGAAGGCCAGCGATCCACTGTTCAAGTTGACTTTGAATTATTTTTTTGATTTTCTTATTCG
>NZ_JBQKKM010000130.1:0-664 GCF_052116745.1 Niallia sp. Sow4_A1
CACTAGTGTTGCGTAAATAGTGTCATAATTTTCAGTTTAATTGTTTACTCTACTTAGAGCCAAAAAAGTAATTACCTTTCTAAAGGCGGCTCCTGTCCATTTGGAAATTTATTTACAATTAGACCTGTGCAACGACAACAATTTGTTGATTAAGGGATGGCTTTTCCTTCAATTTTGCGAAGCCAGACATGTGCTGGTTTCCACAATGCTGCCCTTAAATAACGGCTAATTTGCAAGGTTTTCCGCTTACTTTTTGTTTCGAGTTGTACCAGAACATGAAGACAAAAAACAATAAGTGCGATAAACACTTGATTTTGAATCGCCCATTCACTTTGACCGTAGAATTTCTTGATATTGAGATGTTGTTTAATCCATTTAAAAAACAGCTCAATTGCCCATCGTGATTTATACATTTCCGATATTTCTTCGGCGCTTAAGTCAAAACGATTTGTGATTAAATGAAGTTCATTACCTTTTGAATCTATTATTTTTAGAAGTCGAAAATAGTTTTCAGCTCGGTTTTGAGTTGTACCAATCAACACCATTTGATCCGACAAAACAGATGAATCCTTGGGTAGTTTAAAATCATAAACCTCCCGTACGACTGCGTTTTTTCGTAGCCTAGAAAGAAAAAAGTAGCCTTCATCGGTCATGCGATCAAAAC
>NZ_JBQKKM010000131.1:0-635 GCF_052116745.1 Niallia sp. Sow4_A1
GATGATTTGAATGGAAAGGAAATCCATTCTTTCCATTCAAATCATCAGGGAATAAAGTGTATTAAGGCGGACTCAACGTTTCCTTTTTCCCTCATCACGCATTGGATTAAGGTAAGCGTCAAACTAGAATTCATGGTCACAGTGACGCCTCGAATAATCTTGTTTCACAGGGGTGTTTCACGGGAAGCTTTGTGGTATTGCTGATGGAATTTGTTAAAGAATACTTGGTCACAGTGACACCCCGAAAAATCTTGTTTCACACGAATGTTTCACAGGAGGCTTTGTGCGTGATTGCTGTTGGAATTTATTAAAGAAGAAGTACAGCAAGTGTATTGTTGTCTTCTTCTTTTTATTTTCATTTTGGCAGGAAATTTGATTATTTTGTAGAATATTGGAGTGGTAGATTGTTTCTTTGCCTCTGTTAGTTGTTCTTGTTCAAAAAGATTTCCTTCTATGTTTACCTCGATGTGACTACCCGAGTTTTGTCGAATCCAAAATCATTGAACTCTTGGTCACAGTGACGGCCCGAAATTTGTCGAAGATTGATAGAGAGTTAGATTGTGTGAATGTGATAAACTGAAATAGCAACTGAATATTGTGAGGGTGGTTGGTTGTTGTGCTTCTTTCCGTTTAGG
>NZ_JBQKKM010000132.1:0-619 GCF_052116745.1 Niallia sp. Sow4_A1
TGCTATCTTTTCGATTGCTAAACGGATTGACTGCTGACCATCACTGATGAAACCTTGGATAGGGTAACCCCAATCAAGAATTGGTTGAATAATTCCGATTAACTCTTGAGAGGCGCTACTCTTTAAATTATGTGCTGCCAAGATGGTGCCACTTAAGACCTCGCGAATAACATACAACGTTTCATTTCCTTTTTCAGGTTGAACGCCATCAATGGATAAGATTAATCCATTGTTCTGTTCCACGACTTCCTCTAAGGTTTCTTTCATATTTTCTGTAATCGCTGAACGAAGAAGTAACGCATATCGTTCGTACAGTTTCTGAACTTGCCTTTCTGAGATTTTCACTTGCTTCTCAGCTAGGATGGTGGCAATTTCTGAACGGGTTTTATGTTCTTTGAAACGCAAGTGCCCAATGTGGGCAATGACATCCATGCCATAGGTGATGTGCTTCATACTAAGTTGCTCAGCCTCCGCAGAACGATAAACAGTATTGTTCTCACAGCCATTATTTTCACAGCGATAGCCAAGATTAATAACTTTAAATTCCCCTTTTAGGGTAGAGATGGTTTTCCTCCATACAGGATGGCAATAGGTTAATTTCTCTCCACAGTCAGGACAA
>NZ_JBQKKM010000133.1:0-597 GCF_052116745.1 Niallia sp. Sow4_A1
TTAATTATTGAAATCTGTAAGGCTACTAAATATAGAAATGGTCATAGGAAAATTAGAGCTATTCTAAAGCGAGAACATCATATTCATCTTAATAGGAACACAGTTCAAAACATTATGCAGAAGCATCATTTGCAGTGTAAGGTGAAACCAAAACGCAAGTGGAAATCGCAGGGAGAAAGTGAAGTCATTGTACCTAATATTCTTAATCGTGATTTTAGTGCAAGTAAACCAAATGAGAAGTGGGTAACGGACATTACGTATATCCAGTATGGCAGCGAAACATTATATCTGTCTACGATTATGGATTTGTATAATAATGAAATCGTAGCTTATAAGATTTATAATCATCAACAAACGACATTAGTAATTGATACACTGCAGGATGCTTTGGATAAACGCAATCAGCCAGAAGGAGTTATTATACACTCCGATCAGGGGAGTGTGTATACATCGTATACTTTTCAAAATTATTTGAAGGAACATCATTTAGTAGGTAGTATGTCCAGACGAGGGAACTGTTGGGACAATGCGGTGATTGAATCATTTCATTCAAATTTAAAGACAGAGGAATTCCAATATTGTAAGTTTAATACCCTA
>NZ_JBQKKM010000134.1:0-595 GCF_052116745.1 Niallia sp. Sow4_A1
AATAGTCAGAAATGTGGATAACTACAAAAAGGATTATCAGCTCGTAAAACGGTGGGATCTGCGTTTTAAAAGGATTGCCACAATCATGGATCCTTCCGAAAACAAAACAAGTTCTTGGGTTGAATCCCGGTTAAAACAATATCTGACCCAAATAGAAAAGGAACTAAACCGTGAAGATGATTTTGCCTTTGTGGACAATCTGATGAGATATAGTAAAGGCTTTTGGAAAGGTCTCTTTACATTTTACGATTACCCTCTCCTGCCAAGGACAAATAATGATTTAGAGCTTTTCTTTAGAAGAACAAAAGTAAGGCATCGTAGGATTACAGGCAGTCGAACTTGGAATCGATACATTGTTCGTCACGGTGAAAACATCGTATTCGTTGAAAATGTTAAAAATGAACAAGATGGGCTGCAGAAGATTCGGAATGCTACTTATTCTGGCTATAAAAAAGAAGTTAGTAAGTGGGACAGTCGAATACATGAACACACAAAACAGAGAAGATTTAAGCAGGACCCAAATGCATATTTAAACAATATTGAAAGCAAGTGGAATCGGCACAACTAAATCATTGTGTTAGTTGTGCCGTGTAAG
>NZ_JBQKKM010000135.1:0-570 GCF_052116745.1 Niallia sp. Sow4_A1
TGCGGCTTTGGCACTTTTGCTTGCGACTTCCACTCTTACTTGCGACTTCGGCACTCTTACTTGCGATTTCCACTCTTTTACTTGCGACTTTGGCACTCTTGCTTGCGGCTTCGGCACTCTTACTTGCGATTTCCACTCTTTTACTTGCGGCTTTGGCACTCTTGCTTGCGGCTTTCACTCTTTTACTTGCGACTTTCACTCTTTTACTTGCGGCTTTGGCACTTTTGCTTGCGACTTCCACTCTTACTTGCGACTTCGGCACTCTTACTTGCGATTTCCACTCTTTTACTTGCGACTTTGGCACTCTTGCTTGCGGCTTTCACTCTTTTACTTGCGACTTTCACTCTTTTACTTGCGACTTCCACTCTTACTTGCGGCTTTCACTCTTTTACTTGCGACTTTCACTCTTTTACTTGCGACTTTTGCACTTTTGCTTGCGACTTCCACTCTTACTTGCGGCTTTCACTCTTTTACTTGCGACTTTTGCACTTTTGCTTGCGACTTCCACTCTTACTTGCGGCTTTCACTCTTTTACTTGCGATTTCCACTCTTTTACTTGCGGCTTTGGCA
>NZ_JBQKKM010000136.1:0-560 GCF_052116745.1 Niallia sp. Sow4_A1
ATATTCAACTGCCAAAAAGTCCTTCCCCGCTCCATTCTCCCTCTCACTCCCCTCAAACCCTTGCGTCTCTATGTCCCTTCCCTCTTTTCTCGCCTTTTTTCTTCATTCCATTATGTTATATAGTTCTTCCCCAAAACGCCCGAAAATGACCCGAATTAACCCGTCTGGGTTGTATCGAATATTCTGTCAATGTTATTAAGTTGGTACCGTAATGGAGGAAAGAATTGAGAGAAAAGATTGGAAATATAACAATTTATGGCCGGTTTTACGGTTGGGAAACACACTGAATAGAGATTGGAAATCCTACGGATTTTTGTATTGAAGAAACGATTGAAACCCTTATTGGGCAAGGGATTGAGGAGATATTGGGCAAACAAAAAGGACTGGATCATATTGAATCCAGCCCCGAATTGTTATTGATTTTATGATTGAATCAAGATTGAATACATATTGTTCTCCCGCTCTTTTTTCCTCTCTCTTCCTTCCGCTCTGGATACCAACTATAAAGCAGTAAGTACCTACTTTTTAGCGTAGGGAAAAAGAAAGTAACAGGGACATAT
>NZ_JBQKKM010000137.1:0-558 GCF_052116745.1 Niallia sp. Sow4_A1
CTTGTTTTGTTTTCGGAAGGATCCATGATTGTGGCAATCCTTTTAAAACGCAGATCCCACCGTTTTACGAGCTGATAATCCTTTTTGTAGTTATCCACATTTCTGACTATTCTGAACAGCTTTTCAAGTAAAGGAGTCCCCTTTTTTATCCAGGCATTTTTCAATCGAGTCCTTGATTGATTTTGTTCGCTCAAAGACACGTGTACCTGGTAATTCAAACGGTGGTTTTCCATCTTCCAAAAGCACTGAACGAATCGCCGCTACATAGTCACTCGCAATTTCTTCTTCCATGCTTACTGATGATGATTCTTCAATTTTTCTTTCGATTTCCCGAATTCCCCTTAGCTTCTTTTTGATGTTTGTCTTTAGCTTTCTGTCCTTTTCTACCAACGGTTTTGCGATATCTTTGAAGTAATGGAACTGACAGTATTGATATGGGATGTCCGGTGCTATCTTTTCGATTGCTAAACGGATTGACTGCTGACCATCACTGATGAAACCTTGGATAGGGTAACCCCAATCAAGAATTGGTTGAATAATTCCGATTAACTCTTGAGA
>NZ_JBQKKM010000138.1:0-532 GCF_052116745.1 Niallia sp. Sow4_A1
GTTCTAGTTGTTTTTTGGCTTCAAGAGGATTTAACAAGAAATAGGTTAAATTGTTTTTCTGACAAAAGGTCTCCACTGGCTTCGAATAGATACCAGTTGATTCAAAAACAATTTTAGGTTCTTCTGGAAGGCTATAAATCTCTTCTAATAATGCTTGAAACCCAAACTTATTGTGAAGAATTTCCCCTTCTGAAAGACATGTTTGGCCGTCATATAAGACTTTGTAACTTTTCCCCATAGAAATATCTAAAGCAATAATTAATTCCAATGTTTTTCCTCTCTCTTTCTTCTTTATCATTTTGAAAGATCTTCACTTATTCATTTCGATTCCAATTTCCTATACACGAGCTCCTTGGCCCCAACATACTTAAAGCTGATTCAAAAATGAAAGTGAAGAAGCTCCGTTTATCATTCGGATTCGAGATCCCTGAGGCTGGTCGAGCTTTCTTTCACTTCTCACTATAACTTAAAAAGAAAAATAGTGGGCAAAGTCATCCGTCGATGACCTTACCCACTAATCTTAGTATGTTTT
>NZ_JBQKKM010000139.1:0-530 GCF_052116745.1 Niallia sp. Sow4_A1
GAGTTGTTCATATTTTGCTATTCCATTGTTAAACACTTGGACTTGGCCCATTCGAAGCCCATTCACAGTGAAATGCCGTAAAGCATCGGCAATTACCGATGCTGAATCACCGAATGTCTCAGGTAATTTGTTAGATTCATTTTTAGAAGAGTTCAATCTTTTTCGATGAATAAACTTAGGGTTTGATACGCTAAGATAAAGCAAGAAACCAATGACTGGCAAAAGAAGGACGATTATTATCCAATTCAATGCCTTGGCAGGCCTACGTACTTCCCAAATTGCTATGAATAAGATAAAGAACATATTTAACAGGTATAGATAAAAAATCCACTCCAACTGGAATCCCTCCTTCTGTTTCTCTTAACATGTCCAAACTATGTAGCGAGTATACGTTTGGAATACGAAGGAATTGTTTAGATACCTTTTCTTATGAGACACCCAAAATAATTTTGTAATTAGTTTATTTTGTCACAGGAATTTAAACGTTGGAAATGGATCGAAAAACAAAAATGGAGGTCCGTTTTACATTT
>NZ_JBQKKM010000140.1:0-525 GCF_052116745.1 Niallia sp. Sow4_A1
TCTTCATGTTCATTCCGATATTCACCAAACCCTTTAGTCCAACGATAATAGCTAGCACGTGGAATCCCTAAAACTTTTAAAATGGAAGTAACGGTATATTTTTCACGAAATTGTTCAACCAATTGTACTACTAGCCCTTTATCGACTCCTTTCTCATCGCCATATACTTTTTTAGAATTTCATTCTCCATTTTTAGGTGAGTTAGTTGATTACTTATTCGCTCGTCCTTACTTAAAGAATCGGGCCCATGCCCAAATGTATATTGTTTACCAATTGGCTGATCAAACCGATACATTTCTCCATTTTTGTACCATCTCATCCAAGTTTCAATTTGAGTTTTATTTTTGATTTTGTATTTGTTCATAATTTCCCGTGTTGTTAATTTTCCTTCAAGCTTATCTCTTACTACCGCCCATTTAATCTCTTTTGTATATACAGTTTTTTTGCCCACGCAAAAACACCTCCGAATAATGTCACAATACTTATCTCAAGTATTGCCATTTTGGAGGTGTTTTATATTGTCTC
>NZ_JBQKKM010000141.1:0-494 GCF_052116745.1 Niallia sp. Sow4_A1
CGGTCTAGACCAAATTTACCTGCGTTTGCACCTGCTACGATAACGAATATTGCTAATAGAATCATTTGTCCATTTGTGCTTACTGTTCCACTAAATAAGAAGGCAAAGTTCATGACCATTCCCATCAATGTTGCAAAGCTTGTGAATAAACCTAGGATTAGTGCAATCCCTACTAGAACTTCTCCCCATTGAACCATGAAACTGAATAAATCCGCATTTGGGAGTGCTATATGTTCTAGAAATGTTGCCCACCATCCTTGTACTGCTGGGTGATCACCTGTGCTATTTGCAATTGCCCCTTGTAAAAATCCACTTGCGTCAAAGCCACCACTTGTAATTTTTTCATAGCCTGCATGGATAAATTGATAACCAAGATAAATTCTAAATATCGCTAAAATTCCGGCAACCACTTTATTATTTCTTAATAAGTCTAACATTTTACTCCATCTCCTTAAGATTAGTTATCTGATTATATTGTTCACTATTTCACATTT
>NZ_JBQKKM010000142.1:0-491 GCF_052116745.1 Niallia sp. Sow4_A1
AGTGAAATCCCGAATAATCTTGTTTCACAGGAAAGTTTTACAAGAGTGTTTTGTGGGATTGCCGATGGAATTTGTCAAAGAGAAGTACAGCAGTTATATTGTTGTCTTCTTCTTTTTATTTTCATTTTGGCAGGAAATTTGATTATTTTGTAGAATATTGGAGTGGTAGATTGTTTCTTTACCTCTGTTAGTTGTTCTTGTTCTAAAAAGATTTTCTTCTATATTAACCTCGATTGATTTATCTTCCTATTTTAATCTTTCTTGAATTGTTTCTTTCCCGGTTAATTTTCATTCATCGTACTATAAAAATAAATAGTTTGGAGGGAGTTGTATGACTTCAAAAGTTTCAAGTATTGGTTTGAAAGGGATGGAGGGCTATTGTGTTCAGGTGGAGGTGCGGATATCGCAGGACACGGAATCTATGGTGATTGTTGGGTTGCCTGATGCTTCTGTTAAGGAGTCTCGAGAGAGGGTGTTGGCGTCGATTGCTC
>NZ_JBQKKM010000143.1:0-480 GCF_052116745.1 Niallia sp. Sow4_A1
TTTTTAACGGCATGACAAGTTTTGTGTAGTGTGTTTTGGCGTGAATTTGTCCGACTAAATCAAGGAAAAGTCTTTGAAACAAATCTGGATTTAGACCATTTAAACGGCGCGAGAGCTGAGAAATGCTTATAGAATCAAGGTCGATTTCCTTTTGAAGATGATCATCAAAAAGGCAATCACTTAACGCATGAAGACTTTCAACTTCTTCTAATTGTGCAAAAAGTAATAGTTTTAGGAATGATTCTGTCGTTAACTTTTTCGTATAGCAATCTAATTTCAATGTTTTCACCTGTTCTTCAAATAATTGAAGATTAATTGGCGAAAACCATTGTCCAAATGAAGTTTTTCGTGTAATCTTGTCCATGAGATTGGTCCTTTTTTAGTGGATTTGGACGGGTTACCACCTGACTTATCCATTATAAAGGACTTTTTCTATGCATAAAATAATAAAAGTGAACATTTCGAGTATTTTTAATAGTG
>NZ_JBQKKM010000144.1:0-468 GCF_052116745.1 Niallia sp. Sow4_A1
AATCTCTTACTTGGACAGTTGGTAGCTGGTGTAAGAGGTTCTTTTCTTTTTTAAATTCTAATACTGGTATCTTGCCAGTCCCCTGATGTACCTCATGATTGACTCGATTACATAAATCCTGTACAAATCGGTGTAATTCTTCTAAGGTCAGTTGACCTTGATAAGCATGAATTTCATCTAATAGTTTCATCGTTGTTTCTACTTTTCCTTTTGTACGTGGTCTGCCTGCTACACAAGGTTTTACTTTAAAACCAAAGTCGTTAGCGAATTGTGCAAACTTATTATTCACTTTTCCGCTAGAAAATTCTGTTCTAGCTTCATCCATAACTGTTTTCATATTGTCCGTAATTATCTCTGAAGGAACACCACCAAGTGCTTCAAATGTTTCCGTTAAAAACGAAAACAATGTACTTTGTGATTTAGAGATACTTAGATGGAACGTGCGGAACCTTGAATAAGAAAGAACAA
>NZ_JBQKKM010000145.1:0-459 GCF_052116745.1 Niallia sp. Sow4_A1
CGCGCCGTTTAAATGGTCTAAATCCAGATTTGTTTCAAAGACTTTTCCTTGATTTAGTCGGACAAATTCACGCCAAAACACACTACACAAAACTTGTCATGCCGTTAAAAAATATTGATTCAAGTACTTTGCCACTAAATTTGACCAATCATAAATGGGCGAAGTTCCGCAAAACTAAGGCAGGCGTAAAGTTACACTTACGCCTTGTATTTATGGAAAAGGGAGAATCCTATCCCGAAAAAGCCGTGATGACAACGGCAAGCGAACACGATCGTGGTCAACTTGAGATTATGGTTGACGATAAAGAATGCATGTATGTGTTTGACCGAGGTTATCTAGACTACGAGTGTTTTGATCGCATGACCGATGAAGGCTACTTTTTTCTTTCTAGGCTACGAAAAAACGCAGTCGTACGGGAGGTTTATGATTTTAAACTACCCAAGGATTCATCTGTTTTGT
>NZ_JBQKKM010000146.1:0-442 GCF_052116745.1 Niallia sp. Sow4_A1
CTGTCCATAACACCATCTCGAATGATGATGTTAGGATTGCCTAATAAGAGAGAACGTGTCGATTTATTTTTTAGAGTCATAAACTCTATTCCAAACATAAGAAACGTCCACAATCCGATGGCATATAAAAAATGAAAAATCCCTACCTTATCTTCATAAATGGTATTTCCTAAAAGATCTCCAAGTACTAACACAAAAACTAAGTGAAACGGGGTTAACTGATAGATGGATGTTCTGCCTGTTATGATAATGATAAAAAATAAAGTGGCAAAACCAACGATGACTTTGATCGTCAGTAAACCAATATTGACTTCTTCCAACGTTTTTTCCTCCAATTTAAATTTTACTTAGTTGTAAGATCTTGAGGTTTAGATAAAGAGGCTAGTTTTAGTATTAAAGCTCGAGTTACAATTCCAACCATGATGTAATATATGAATGAATA
>NZ_JBQKKM010000147.1:0-438 GCF_052116745.1 Niallia sp. Sow4_A1
TCGGTTTCCATGATTATATTTTAAATTTGCGTGTCTATCATGGATCATCAAGGAACTTTTACCTTTTAAATATCCCATGAAATACGAAACAGACATTTTCGGTGGTATTTTGACCAGCATGTGAATATGATCTGGCATTGCATGTGCTTCCAATATTTCTACATCTTTCATTTCACATAGTTTTCTCAAAATAGCACCTATATCTTTTCTTAATTTCCCATACACTACTTTCCTTCTGTATTTGGGAATAAATACGATATGATACTTACAATTCCATCTTGTATGTGATAAACTATTGTCGCTCGACATGAGCAGGACTCCTCTCGTTAATAGAAGTTGGTTTGACGGCCATCTTCTATTATAACGATTGGAGTTTTTTTCTGATACAACTCTACAAGTTTCATTTGCACACAGGCATAGCCTGTGGTTTAAAAAGAT
>NZ_JBQKKM010000148.1:0-408 GCF_052116745.1 Niallia sp. Sow4_A1
ATGCCTAAGGTTTCCTGAGGAAGGCTCGTCCGCTCAGGGTTAGTCGGGACCTAAGCCGAGGCTGAAAAGCGTAGGCGATGGACAACAGGTTGATATTCCTGTACCACCTTTAAATCGTTTGAGCAATGGGGGGACGCAGGAGGATAGGGTAAGCGTGCTGTTGGATTAGCACGTCCAAGCAGTTAGGCCGGTAATGAGGCAAATCCCATTACCATACGGCGGAGCTGTGACGGCGAGGGAAATATAGTACCGAAGTTCCTGATTCCACACTGCCAAGAAAAGCCTCTAGCGAGATTTATGGTGCCCGTACCGCAAACCGACACAGGTAGGCGAGGAGAGAATCCTAAGGTGAGCGAGAGAACTCTCGTTAAGGAACTCGGCAAAATGACCCCGTAACTTCGGGAGAAG
>NZ_JBQKKM010000149.1:0-381 GCF_052116745.1 Niallia sp. Sow4_A1
AGAGAGGGTGTTGGCGTCGATTGCTCATTTTGATTTGGATGTGACGGATAAGAAGGTAGTTGTGAATCTATCTCCGCCTGATCAAAAGAAAAATGGTTCGCTATTTGATCTTTCTATCGCAATTGCTGCTTTGAAGGAACTGGGGGAGGTGAAGCGTGAGATTCCCACAGATACGGCGTTTATTGGGGCGTTATCCCTTGATGGTTCGGTTGTGAGTGGAGAAGGGATACTACCTGCAGTTATTGCGGCCAGGGGGCTTGGGATCAAACGAGTGTATTTACCTTATGATCCGGTGCTGCCACTTCATATGCTACAGGATATTGAATGTATAGTTGTGTCTCATATCGAGGAAGTCGTTCAGCATTTGGAAGGGCAAGAAAG
>NZ_JBQKKM010000150.1:0-380 GCF_052116745.1 Niallia sp. Sow4_A1
AGCTCATTGCTAAACTCTAGCTTTTTATTACTTGTTGTCATTCTATAACATTCGTTATAAAACGATTATTGTTGACGTTTGTTTGTTCAGTTTTCAAAGAGCAATTTGTTTGTTGCTATTAGAAGCAACTTTTATATAATAACAGTTATTATAAACACTGTCAATATACTTTTTTATTTTTTGGTGGAGCCTAGCGGGATCGAACCGCTGACCTCCTGCGTGCAAGGCAGGCGCTCTCCCAGCTGAGCTAAGGCCCCAAATAATAATAATGGTCGGGAAGACAGGATTCGAACCTGCGACCCCTTGGTCCCAAACCAAGTGCTCTACCAAGCTGAGCTACTTCCCGAAATATAATGGCGCGCCCGAAAGGAGTCGAACCC
>NZ_JBQKKM010000151.1:0-374 GCF_052116745.1 Niallia sp. Sow4_A1
AGGAAGACTCCCTATGACTATTATACGACAAGGAAGCCTATTTGACCTACAAGAATTATATCATTTAGAACCTACCCAACGGTTTGAAGCTGTTTTTTCTACCATTGACATTGAACCGATCTTCGCTGTGGTAACGAAGAAATCGCGTTTTGGAAGGCCTGTTGAGCTAAACTATGCAGCGATGATTTATTCGCTCATCGCTAGAATTACGGAACGAATTCCATTTATTAAGGATTTAGTGAAACGATTAAAACATGACATGATCTTCCGCCTCGACTGTGGGTTTTTAGTTTCCGACTCTATCCCTTCAGAAGCAGCTTATTCTAGAATGATTACTATTCTTTGTGAATCCGATGTTCTTGAAAATGTGCAAG
>NZ_JBQKKM010000152.1:0-368 GCF_052116745.1 Niallia sp. Sow4_A1
GGTTTCCCACTTTTACTTGCGAGTCCGGCAACTTTACTTGCGACTTTCCCACTTTTACTTGCGAGTCCGGCTACTTTTCTTGCACTTCCATACCTTACTTGCGAGCTCGACAACTTTTCTTGCGACTTTCCCACTTTTACTTGCGAGTTCGGCTACTTTTCTTGCGCTTCCATACCATACTTGCAGGTTCGACAACTTTTCTTGCTACTTTCCCACTTTTACTTGCGAGTTCGGCAACTTTTCTTGCGACTTTCCCGCTTTTACTTGCGAGTTCGGCAACTTTTCTTGCACTTCCATACCTTACTTGCAGGTTTGGCAACTTTTCTTGCAGGTTTCCCACTTTTACTTGCGAGTCCGGCAACTTTACT
>NZ_JBQKKM010000153.1:0-355 GCF_052116745.1 Niallia sp. Sow4_A1
GAATGGATTTCCTTTCCATTCAAATCATCAGGCCAGCAAGCGTAGCGCGGTAGCCTTGACTGAACACAACACTAAAGTAACTAAATGCGACAACTATGTTGACAAACACCGTTTATCACTCACACAATCTAATTTTCTATCAATATTCGACAAATTTCGGGGCGTCACTGTGACCTAGAGTTTCACAATCTAACTCTCTATCAATCTTCGACAAATTTCGGGCCGTCACTGTGACCAAGAGTTTATGGAGGTTTTGCTATATGAAGAGATCCGATCTTAGAGTTGAATGGGAAAAACGGATTGCTAACTATATGACAAGCGGACTAAGTGCTTCAAATTGGTGTGCAGCCAACGA
>NZ_JBQKKM010000154.1:0-345 GCF_052116745.1 Niallia sp. Sow4_A1
ATTTATATATCTCTTTATTAACTACCGAGATCTCATTACTCTGGCTAAATTTAATTTGTTTTTGTTGAATGTTCTTGGAAAATTCCCATAATAACCAATGTCTTTTTTTGCATGTTTCATATTTGATATACCAGCTAATAAGTCATCGAAGTAGGAAAGATGTTCATATACTGCATTCTCTGTATGTTCACTTAAAATTTCATACTCTTGATATAACCTGTGTGCGTACTGCCTAGTTATTTCTTTAGTCGCTTTAGCATCTTTGTTTTCAATTTCTCGTCTATAGTCATCCATAATATTAATAAAAGGCTCATTTTTAATTGGGGTCCAGTGCGGCATAGTATC
>NZ_JBQKKM010000155.1:0-342 GCF_052116745.1 Niallia sp. Sow4_A1
TAAACTGAAATAGTAGTTTGTATTTGGCAATCAAAAAATGGTTCTTACGAAGGTCTGGTGACCAAGTATTTTGGATATTAGATTCATTCTCGCTGCACAGTGACGCCCACCGAAAAATCTTGATTCACAGAACTCATGGTCACAGTGACGCCCCGAAATATGTCGAAGATTGATAGAGAATTAGATTGTGTGAATGATAAACTTAAATAGTAGTTGGATATTGGAGGGGGTTGGCGTTTTTCCCTTTCCAATGGCGAACCGATAATAAATTCTTGCTGCACAGTGAGGCACTGAAAAATCTTGTTTCACAGGAAGTTCTACGAGAGAATTTGTGTGAAATTG
>NZ_JBQKKM010000156.1:0-332 GCF_052116745.1 Niallia sp. Sow4_A1
ATTTGTCGAAGATTGATAGAGAGTTAGATTGTGTGAATGTGATAAACTGAAATAGCAACTGAATATTGTGAGGGTGGTTGGTTGTTGTGCTTCTTTCCGTTTAGGAAAGGAACTCATGGTCACAGTGACGCCCCGAAGTTTGTCGAAGATTGATAAATTCTTGGTCACAGTGACGCCTCGAATAATCTTGTTTCACAGAAATGTTTCACGGCAGGCTTTTAACTCTTGGTCACAGTGACGACCCGAAATTTGTCGAAGATTGATAGAGAGTTAGATTGTGTGAATGTGATAAACTGAAATAGCAACTGAATATTGTGAGGGTGGTTGGTTGT
>NZ_JBQKKM010000157.1:0-331 GCF_052116745.1 Niallia sp. Sow4_A1
ACCCTTTTGGGAAGCTTTTGAAACATTCTTACAGAATCATTATGCGTATGATCCAACCCAAACCTTGCTTATTATTAATGGCGATGGAGCAGGCTGGATAACGGCATGTCGGGAGTATTTTCGGGAACGGGCCTTTTTCACTATGGATCGTTTTCATGTCGCTCGTTCGATGAAACAGCTAATGAAGAGCCATCCCCGATTCCGCTACATGAGAAGAGCATTAAAAAACTACCAGGTAGAAACATTACTTCTAGAGTTGAATAGTGCAGTAGGAACAATGGATACACCAGAAGAAGAAGAAAAACTAGCGCATTTCCTCGCCTTTTTAACG
>NZ_JBQKKM010000158.1:0-325 GCF_052116745.1 Niallia sp. Sow4_A1
TAGTAAGATCCCTGAAAGATGATCAGGTTGATAGGTCAGAGGTGGAAGCGTGGCGACATGTGGAGCTGACTGATACTAATAGATCGAGGACTTAACTAAAATGATTACTCATTTCTTTCTTTTACTTCATAATCTAGTTTTCAGGGAATAATTTTTCGAAATTATACTTGAAAAAATCTCAAAAACATGTATAATAAAATATGTCTTGAGAAAAAGTCTGGTGGCGATAGCGAGAAGGTCACACCCGTTCCCATACCGAACACGGAAGTTAAGCTTCTCAGCGCCGATGGTAGTTGGGGGTTCTCCCCCTGTGAGAGTAGGACGT
>NZ_JBQKKM010000159.1:0-321 GCF_052116745.1 Niallia sp. Sow4_A1
TAGTAAGATCCCTGAAAGATGATCAGGTTGATAGGTCAGAGGTGGAAGCGTGGCGACATGTGGAGCTGACTGATACTAATAGATCGAGGACTTAACTAAAATGATTACTCAATTTTTTCTTTACTTCATAATCTAGTTTTCAGGGAATAATTTTCTAAAATTATACTTGAAAAAATCTCAAAAATATGTATAATAATATATGTCTTGAGAAAAAGTCTGGTGGCGATAGCGAGAAGGTCACACCCGTTCCCATACCGAACACGGAAGTTAAGCTTCTAAAGCGCCGATGGTAGTTGGGGGTTCTCCCCCTGTGAGAGTAGG
>NZ_JBQKKM010000160.1:0-313 GCF_052116745.1 Niallia sp. Sow4_A1
ACCATTGTAGGTGATTCTTATCGATTAAAGGCTCATTTAACGCAAGAAAACGAGTGATTTTGTACATCCTTACGCAAGCAAAATTGTACATATTTGTGTTGACATTTATATACTATTTCAGTTTATCACTCACACAATCTAATTTTCTATCAATCTTCGACAAATTTCGGGGCGTCACTGTGACCTAGAGTTCATTTTGGTTGAGAACCACCCTTTTGCTTGCGACGGCGTAGGGTGGTTTTCTTGTTTTCTAATATGTTCTTCCGAAAGAAATAGGCGCTTATCTCACGCACAATCCCCTTCAGAACTTCAC
>NZ_JBQKKM010000161.1:0-310 GCF_052116745.1 Niallia sp. Sow4_A1
CGATAGCGAGAAGGTCACACCCGTTCCCATACCGAACACGGAAGTTAAGCTTCTAAAGCGCCGATGGTAGTTGGGGGTTCTCCCCCTGTGAGAGTAGGACGTCGCCAGGCAAATTGAAAAGACCTAAAGGTAATTAAGCCTTTAGGTCTTTTTGTGTGGAAAAAGTAGTATTTCGTAATATTATATTTCCGTAGTATCGTTAGTATGAGTAAAATGTTTGTGGGAGAATAAATATCCTTTTTGTCTAGTTGGGGGACGCGTCCTCCAACTAGACAAAAAGGCCACCAAGCGAGAGCGCGGTAGCTGGAAA